>NZ_CANMAB010000091.1:0-17949 GCF_947495635.1 uncultured Virgibacillus sp.
ATTCCATTTATAATGTCAGAATAACGAATAACTTTATGGTTTTTAAAATATCCTGCTTAACTTGACGGCTATGGGCCGTGCCCGCGGAAAGCGCGTATATTTTCACGGTGCGGCGATGATACTCCAATTGATAACATGATTATTCGTATTTTGAGTAAAGAAGTTGTGTTTTGTTCCAGCCTCTTTTTTCAAAATTTAAGCAAGATACGTACCCATTACTTTATTCACATAGTTACGTGTTTCAGTAAAAGGTGGAATACCTTGGTATTTATCAACATTTCCTGGTCCAGCATTGTATGCTGCCAGAGCTAATTCCACATTACCGTTATACCGACCAAGCATTTGACTTAAATACTTTGCACCACCATTAATGTTTTGTTCGGCATCAAATGGATTCGTTACCCCTAATCCCTTAGCTGTAGCAGGCATCAACTGCATCAGTCCTTGTGCACCTGCACTACTACGTGCGCTAGGATTAAAGTTTGATTCGTTTTTAATGACTGAATATATTAGTTTCTTATCTAGATTATATGTACCAGCTGCCTTTTCAATCAAATGGTCGATGGATGTATTGGTAGGAATGAGAGACGTATTTGTTGTAACAGCGCTGGTGGCTGTATTTTTATTAGTATTGGACTTTTGTCGCAGGTCTGTACCTGCTTGTAATTGAGAAACTTGATCTAATTGATTTTGCAGCATTTGCTTGAATGCAAGGTCTATCATTGGAGAATGATTAGAAATTGCATTTGAATTTGATGTTAGAATAGACATCGCTTGATATTGCATCATCTGTTGCAGCTCTCTAATCTCCATGGGCATACCCCTTTCTTTTCTACTACTAGTTTACTATATTTACCAAGATAAGCAATAAAAATTTCTAGAAAACAAGGACATTTTTCCCGGCATTCTGTAACAAATTTTTGTAGAAAGAGTCTTGCCCAATACAGATTATACGTGTACATAAGCTTTTTATTTCATCCATATCATGGGATATATATATGATTGTTTTCTCATCTGTTTTAGCTTGTTTTTCCATGTAACTCCCAATTTCCTTTTTTGATTTGAGATCAATTCCTACTGTTGGTTCATCGAGAAGAATAATAGTAGGGTCATGAATGAGACTAATAGCCATATTTAATTTTCTTTTCATTCCACCTGAGAGTGTGTGAGCAGGTTCATTCCATTGATCTAATTTCATTTCTAAGCAAAGCTGCCGTAGTTCCTCTTCGTTTTTTTTTACCCAGGACAGCTTTTCGAAAAATAACATGTTTTCTCTGACAGTAAATTCATCCCAGATCGCTATTTCCTGAGGTACATAGCCTATTTGTTTACGTATTTTCTTCCAATCTGAATCATATGATAAGTCGTTTAATGTTAACGTACCTGCGCTTGGCGTTTGTAATGTAGCGAGGATACTCAATAGTGTGGATTTTCCAGCACCATTTTCACCAACCAAACCAATGATTTCACCTTTCTCTACTGAAAAGGTAAGATCTTTAAATATCTGCTTTTTATTATAGTATTTTGTTAAATTATCGATATGAAGCATAGGATTTCTCCTTTCGGATATACCAAATCATAATAAGTAGTAAAAAGGCATATAGCCAAAAGTTATTTAGTTCGTTGTTGAGAAATGGTGCTAGCGGATTTAACCATTTCATTATTGGGAATTGGTTAACGATTCCATCTGCAGGAATAATTGCGCCACTTATAATGGCTGTTAATAATGTAATAATAAAGGCTATTCCATAATAAGTAGTACGATTTCTCATATTAGCTGCTAATAAGAAAGTACCGGTGACAAGCATTAACCGAAAGGACATCATTGATCCAAGTTTGCTTAGGCTAATTGGCTGATCTAGTAAAAAGTGAAATACAAGTAAAGTAATGATATCACTTATAAAAAACAAACCACCGTATAGCAGAGTGTTCCACAAACAATAGGACGTAAATGAAAAACGGATAAATGGAAAACGGGTTTGCATGGATTGCCGTTTTTCTTTAATGACCCAATCAAATAGAAATAACGTTGACAATAAAGCGAAAATAGCCCATAACCCCCACTTATTCCAGGATGGGAGGGAGTTGTTTGTTTGCTCCTCATTGTCATTTTCAAATGTGAATGTCGTTCGGAGCAAATTTTGATCACGTTCAATATCCTTACTCTTTTCACTTATTTCCTCCATTGTCCATGTGTTTTCTAGCTCATATTGTTTACTTAGTTGCTGTACAGTAAACGCCGTTTTCATTCTACTAGTTTCTTCTTGAACATAGGAAGCAACCATTTCTGAAACAGGTGTATAGGCAAATGATAAATCAGATTGATAACTTTTCACTAATCCATTTCTACTGCCTTTTTTTATTTGGTCTTGATAGCCTTCTCTAATAATAAAAACACTATCTAGTTCATGCTTTTCTAATTGACGTAATGCCTGCTCTTCTTCCAGTATATCTAAACGTATAAGCGGAGATTGATCTAGTTTATCAGCAAGATTTAATGCTAACTCAGTTTTTTCTTCTAAAACTATCCCAACTGGAATTTGACTGTCTTTCTGTAGACCATTCATTAACTGAGTGAAGCCTATAATAGCTATAATCGGGAGTAGTAACCAAAACAATAACGGTATGATTTGGTGTTTCCAATGGAGGAGTCGGCTGTGTAATATAGCTCTCATTTGAATATCCGCTCCTTCACATTTGAGATACCTAGTAATATAAATAAACTAGTAAGAACCATTCCTCCTAAGGGAATAAAGTCAGAGTAAGAACGACCATTAAGGATAATTTCTTGTAGCCAATAGAATGTTTCCGAAGAAAAAATATAGGCTAAGAGTTCCTGTAACCTAAAAGGTAAATATATAACA
Organism: uncultured Virgibacillus sp.; assembly: GCF_947495635.1. Lineage (NCBI taxonomy): Bacteria > Bacillati > Bacillota > Bacilli > Caryophanales > Bacillaceae > Virgibacillus > uncultured Virgibacillus sp. Next base: position 2,865 of record NZ_CANMAB010000091.1, read on the forward strand.
GGTATGATAGCTCCGCTTAATAAAAGGAAAATACCTGTATAAAGAGAATACACAAGCAATTGGAGTCGCTGTGATGGCACCATAACCTCTAATATAGCTATCCCTAACAGAAAAGCAAAGCAATATAAACCAGTAATACTGCCAATTCTAATTGCATCTGATAGTACAATTTCCCAGTTCATGAAGGACTGTATAATAAAAAAGAGCATCATAGCAAGTATAAAGGTAAGGAAGAGCGTTATAAATATTTTTGCGATGATTTGCTGCAATTCATGAACACCATATAGCTTCATTCGTTGCTTTAAAGTATTCGTGTCTTTTTTGTATAAAAAGTTATAAATGATAAGTAACCATAAGGTGATAATTACAAACCATCCAGCCATCGCATAATAAGATACTGGATTAGCCGTTGCTTGATTCGTTATTTCGTTTTTATCAATAATCCGTGTTCTGCCGATTGTGTAAAAAACAAACTCCTTAAACTGTTCAAAGATGAAATCATTTCTTTTTTCATCATCCATGCCTAATTCTTTTGCATAATGATTAATCGTAAGGACATTTGCCTGAGAAGCACGAATATGTCTAGTTACACTCTCCACGAATTCTTTTATCATTTGACTTTGTGCAGGTTGATGTGGATTGCCAATAATAGGTAGTTCCACTGAATGTCCTTGGTAAAGATCATTAGTAAAATCGTTAGGGAAAACAATATATGTACTTAATAGGTTATTTTGAATTTTTTTCTTAGCTACTTGCTCTTCCATGGTATTTAGTTGAATATAGGAACTTAATTGTGATGTATCGTCTAATAGGTCAGCAATCATTTTGGTTTCTTTTGATCGATCCAAATCAACTAAACCAACCCTAATCGGGTTTGCTTCATCAGGAGTAAAAAAGGTGATAATGATCCAAAGAATTAGTCCAACGATTATAAAAGGAAGAAGCAAAAGAAGAGGAAGTGATAGCCACTTCCTCTGGAGTTGTATAACATTGTTTTTTGAAAATAATAAAACTATACGTATGAAATGCATGGTGGCACTTCCATTTCTTTTCTAAATTTCTAAACTTCTAGAATCCTGTACCGCCGCCTTCGGATAACATTCCGAATAACCATTGCTGGAATTTAGGCGTCACTTCCATTTCGAAGTATTGTCTTAACTCATCTGCTTTCATTTTGCCTAGATCTTTCACGTTATCACCTTCTGGGATATCAACGCTATCAACTGTTTTACCACTTACTTTCGCGTTTAAGGTAAACATGTCTTGATTAACCGCAGGGCTTTCTACAGAAAAATTATGCTCTGAATTCATTGTGTCTTTCTTGTATGTGGAAGAACCGTTCCAAATTAAACTTCCACCGCCACTAGTAGGTTCTTCAAGTGTAAATGTTCGTTCAAAATCTCGTTTATTGTCTTTTAATGTTTCAGTGCCTTCGTATTTGAGTTTCGTATCTTCAATTGTTAGAGTAATAGAATCTGATGCTTTGTTATCCTTCCAAGCTAAATCTCCAGCGATATTCAGTTTTCCTTCTCCTAGAGAATCTTTATATGCTAAATCATAATTAAAGCTTTGTTTTTCGTCCTTTAGCAGTTGTGTACCTTTTACTGTAAATGTTACAAGTTCATCCTTGTTCGGCCCCATTTTGATACTTACATCTCGTTGAGCGATAACATCATCATGAATCCAAATGGTTGAATTTAAACCATCAGGAATTTGGAAATCCTTAAGCCCGTTTTTGGCTTCAGAAATACCTGATTCAAAATCAGAAATCATCTGTTCAAATTCGCTATCGACAGCAGTTCCACCGAGTTGTTGAAACGCCATTTGTTCACGAAGTAATTCTTTTACCTTTTCATCTTTTTCGAGCTTGTCAAGAACTTTGTTTAAAATATTCTTTACCTTTTCTTCTGTAATATGCATCGTGACTTTTTCCGTATCTAATGATTCATTGTGTACTTTAATAGATTCTTTTTTACTTTCAAATGCATCATCAGGAATTTCATCATAAATCATCTCTGCGTATTCTTTTTTAAAGTATTCTAAATCTTCTTCTGTCAACGTACCTTCAAACATAGATTCTAAATCGATTGATTCTTCACCGGTAAATGTTGCTGGATCCAATTCATGAAGTAGGGTACCAAAATCATCACCGTTTAATGAAATAAGTTCTTCAATGAACGGAAGACCTAGCATGAGTTTATCCGCTGTCATGTAGAAATCTACGCCATCAATCTTCATGCCACCAATATCTGCATTTACTTTTGCTGACATTTCTTTATTTTTCATATCTGTAGCACTTGTTATAGATATTGTTGAATTATTAATTAGATGGGCGGGATCCATTTGACCATAACCAACACTTCCACTTGGAAGGTTGTACTCAGCTGATAAATCAACAGTAGATTCTGTTGGATTTTCCTTTGATTGTTCGACCCATTTTAGCTCTGGCTCATAACGTTCTTCGATTTTTTCACTCAATTTTTCAATTGAGTTCTTCTCTGCTAAGAAATATTGCTTCTTCCCTGATAGATTTGTTACTACGAAGGCTGCAATACTTCCTCCAACAACTAGCAATACTGCAACAACAATTGCTATTATTTTTGGCATTTTACTTTTTTGTTGTGCTTCACCCATAAAATATTTCCCCTCTCTGTATCATACTCCATAATTATATGTATTATTAAACAATCAAAAGGATAACTATGGAAGTATCTGCATTGTTTATATCACTTAATAAAAATGTAGTCAAATTGTTCCATCCCTACATTTTAAAGCCTACGTAAATCAAGTATGAATTTATCTTGAAACCAAAATAAATTTTAGGTAAAAAGACCTAATTGAATGCGCTTCCTTATTAAAAAACAACGCGAATCTTGCTCTTAAATTCACTTGTTAATTTTTATGTAGGTAATAATAACTATTTTTTATTTTTTTAAAACGATCTTTATGTATGAATTATTGTGATTTTATTTAAACAATAGTGAGAATAAAATATGCTTATATCTGAGCATATAACAACTGATTTTGGCGGGGGTATCAAAAGCAGTAATCATTAAGAAGACGGAATTATGGACGGAAAAAGAGGGGAAGAATTTAGGCTCTTCTCCTCTTTACTGTTTCTCATTAATTATTTGCTACTTCTTTAACACCTTGTTCTAGCGCTTCAATCATTTCCTGCTTATCCTGTTCATCGGAGTGTTTCCAAATTAGTTCAAAAAGTACCCCTAAACCAGGGAGCATTTTTTCTTCTCCATTTTGAATCGCATCTACGATAGTTGCTTCTAATTGCTCCTGATCATTGGAGGAAATATTTGACAATATTGCTTTTCTTAAATTTAAATCCATTGTTTCACCTCTTTATTGTTGTATATTAAAATGCTGAGTTAATAAACTTGTTGTAGTGCCTAGTTTGACCTATATCCATAGAAATATGTATGATATGATAGAACAATTAAAAGTGAGGAATGATGAACATGTTAACTTCTGTTAAGAATGGTAAGGTAAAAGCATGGAAAAAGCTACATAGACGAAAAGAACGAAAAAATGAAGGTGTATTCTTAATAGAAGGTTTTCACTTAGTAGAAGAGGCCTGGAATAGTGAATGGGAAGTTATTGAAGTTATCATTCAAGAAGGTATTGCTACGCCAGATTGGTGTGAAGCAGTTTTAGTAACTGAAGTAAGTGAAACTGTATTTTCCTATATTTCACAAACAAATTCACCTCAAGGAATTGCGGCCGTAGTCAAAATCAAAAACGTAACAGATGTTTTTGATTATCCTGTACTTTTAATTGACTCACTTCAAGACCCAGGCAACTTAGGAACGATTATCCGTACTGCTGATGCAGCGGGTTTTTCAGGAATTATTCTTGGTGATGATACGGTGGATGTGTTTAACGATAAAGTAATTCGTGCTACACAAGGGTCATTATTTCATATACCAATTATACAAGCTAATTTGTTAGAGCAAGTGGAGCAGTTACAGCAGGATGGTGCCGAGGTATGGGCAACTGCCTTACAGGATGCTGAAGTTTATTCGAAGGTAAAGCCTAAAGAAAAACTTGCATTGATCGTAGGGAATGAGGGAAACGGGGTTAAGCAAGAACTTAGAGAAAATGCGGACAAAATTGTAACAATTCCTATCTATGGTAAGGCTGAGTCGTTAAATGTAAGCATAGCTACAGGAATTTTAATGTACTACATAAAGGTATAGTCTTGCACACTTTATGTAATTTCTCTATAATATAAATACAATAATATGAAAAGCGTTGAAGGAGCCAGATTTCTATCGCAATATACGATATAAGGGAGAAATGCCAATAGACTGAAAGCATTTTATCGTATAAATAGTTATCTATTCACTCTGGAGCAGATACTTGGACCTTGTAAAGCAAGTAAAGGTATTCCGGGAATATCCGTTATCATGATTGAGTTGAGCACATTCTGAAAATGCTTGTGTTAACTAGGGTGGTACCGCGAAATAAATCCTCGTCCCTTGTTGGGATGGGGTTTTTTATATGGTCATTCCATGGTGGTAAATACGGTTGCTAATCAAGGTTTAATTATAAAGGAGGCAGGAATAGAAAATGAAAGATCAATTGGCATCAATTGAAAGAGAAGCACTTAATAAGATTGCAGACGCAGAAAGTATGAAAGAGCTACAAGAGATTAAAGTCGCCTATTTGGGTAAAAAAGGTTCCTTAACCAGTGTACTTCGTGGGATGGGAAAGTTATCAAAGGAAGAACGTCCGGTTATTGGCGAATTTGCCAACCGTGTACGGGAAAACATCACAACTTCCTTAGATGAAAAAACAGAAAGTCTAGAGCAAATGGCATTGGAGAAGCAATTAGAAAAGGAAACGATTGATGTTACACTCCCTGGCCGCCCAATCAAAGTTGGAGGACCACATTTACTCACGAAAATAATTGAGGAGATCGAAGATTTATTCATTGGAATGGGATTTGAGGTACGTGAGGGACCTGAAGTCGAAACTGATTTTTATAATTTTGAATCCTTAAATTTACCGAAGAATCATCCTGCGAGAGATATGCAAGATACCTTTTTCATTTCAAAAGAACTGCTAATGCGTACGCAAACGTCACCTGTTCAAGCACGTACAATGCGAGCGTATGGAGGCGATAAGCCTGTGAAGATGATATCACCAGGGAAGGTATACCGACGTGATACAGATGATGCCACGCATTCCCATCAATTCACACAAATTGAAGGATTATATATTGATAAGAACGTACGAATGAGTGACCTAAAAGGTACGTTAGATACATTTGCAAAAAAAATATACGGAAAGGATCGTGAAATTCGATTACGACCAAGCTTTTTCCCGTTTACAGAGCCGTCTGTAGAAATGGATATCTCTTGTAAGGTTTGTGACGGGAAAGGCTGTTCAGTTTGTAAAGGGTCAGGCTGGATTGAAATTTTAGGTGCTGGTATGGTTCATCCTAACGTCCTTTCCATGGCGGGGTACGATCCTGATGTTTATAGTGGATTTGCATTTGGCATGGGGCCGGAAAGAATAGCCATGCTTAAATATGGTGTTAATGATATACGACAGTTCTATACAAACGACATTCGATTTTTAAAACAGTATCATAAAGCATAGGGAGGAAGTGAAATCATGCTAGTTTCATTAAATTGGCTAAAAAATTATGTAGACATCGGAACCATCAGTCCGGAGGCATTGGCAGAAAAAATTACAAAATCAGGCATCGAAGTTGATGGCATAGAGTATGTAGCAGATAAAACTGAAAATGTAGTCGTTGGATACGTGCAATCATGTGAGAAGCATCCAAATGCTGATAAATTGAACCTATGTCAGGTGGATGTTGGAGATGAAATATTACAAATTATTTGCGGAGCTCCAAATGTAGAACAAGGACAAAAGGTCGCTGTTGCCAAACCTGGTGCTGTGTTGCCTGGTAATTTTAAAATTAAAAAAGTGAAATTACGAGGAATTGAATCTAACGGTATGATTTGTTCCTTGCAAGAGCTTGGTATTGCTGAAAAGTATATTCCAAAAGATAGTGCAGACGGAATTTATGTATTCCCTGAAGCAGTTACGGTTGGTGAATCAGTTGAACCGTTACTAAATTTAAACGATGCGATATTGGAGTTTGATTTGACACCTAATCGTGCGGATTGCTTATCAATGCTAGGTGTGGCTTATGAGGTTGCGGCGATCCTAAATCAATCAGTAGAGCTGCCCGCTCCACAACTACAAACTGCAACGGAAAAAGCCAAAGATTATATTACTGTAAATGTGGAGGCTAAACAGTGGAATCCATATTATGGTGTATTCGTTGTTAAAGATGTAAAGGTCAAGCCTTCTCCGCTATGGATGAGTAATTATCTCATGGCTGCTGGAATACGCCCGATCAACAATGTTGTTGATATAACAAATTATGTACTATTGGAGTACGGTCAGCCATTACATGCGTATGACAATGATAAGCTACAGTCGGGTAATATTGTAGTTCGTCGTGCAAAAGATAATGAAACTATCGTTACATTAGACGGAGAAGAAAGAACCTTATCTGAGGAGCATGTAGTCATTACAAATGGAAAAGAACCAATCGCACTGGCAGGAGTCATGGGTGGGTTGGATACAGAAGTTACCGATGCAACGGAAAATGTATTACTTGAAGTTGCGTATTTTGATAGTTCTGTAGTCCGAAATGCTGTAAAAGCTACAGGGCTTCGAAGTGAATCTAGTACACGTTTCGAAAAGGGAATTGATCCTAATCGAGTCAGGGAAGCTGGTTTAAGAGCTTGTGAATTATTAGAGAAATATGCAGATGCGACTATTTTAACAGGTGTCGTTGAATTTGACGAGTTGGATCGTAATGAAAAGCAGGTAGACATGGATACGTTTGAAATAAATAAACGATTAGGAACGAACCTACAGGCAACAGAAATTGTTCAGATTCTACAACGTCTACAGTTTGATTTTGAACAGCAGGATAGTCAATTTAAGGTTTATGCACCTACTAGAAGAGGTGACATCTCCATATTTGAGGATATGTTAGAAGAAGTCGCTCGTATTTATGGCTATGATAATTTACCATATACATTACCAGCAGGTGCATCGCAAGCAGGTGCCTTATCGAATAGACAGCTGTTAATTCGAAATGTGAAGCATTTACTTGAGGGAATTGGTTTAATGGAAAGCCGCACATACACATTAACTAGTGAAGCAGCAGTGGATAAATGGATAAGTCCTGAAGTGAGAGAAAAACAATATATCCCGATTGAATTAAAATTACCAATGAGTGAAGATCATAAATATTTGCGTTTAAGCTTGCTGCCAGAGCTACTACGAGTTATTTCCTATAATCAGGCAAGAAATCAGATGGATTTAGCCTATTATGAGATGGGCAGTACGTTTCTAACAAAAGAAAAAGAATTAACAGAACAGCCAGATGAGCGTTTACGTTTATCGGGTGCGCTAACTGGAAAATGGGTAGACCATCCATGGCAACAAGAAGGTAAAGAAGTTGACTTTTATGTTGTGAAAGGAATTTTAGAACGGTTATTTGATTATTTACGAATTACTGTTTCATATGAGCAAATAAAGCTACCAGAAATGCACCCTGGAAGAACTGCTGTATTAAAAACAAAAGATAAGATAATTGGCTTCATTGGTCAAGTGCATCCAAGCTTGCAAAGAAAATGGGATATAAAGGATACTTATGTATTCGATATTAATATGGAGGAAGTATTTGCTTCTTATAACCATGTTCATTCCTATGATCCGATTCCTAAATATCCTTCAATAGCTAGAGATATTGCGTTTGTATTAGACGAGCATGTTTTAGCGGGGGATGTCAAGCAGACAATTGAAGAAATTGGAGCGCCTCTTGTGAAGCGTGTAGATGTTTTTGATGTGTATCAAGGTGAGCATATGGAAGAAGGGAAGAAATCAGTTGCATTCAGCTTGCTATATCAACATTCTGAAAAAACATTGACAGATGAGGAAATTCAAGTTTCTTATGATAAAATTATTGAAGCAGTGAAGCAAAGCTTTAATGCGTATATTCGCTCATAATAAAAAAATAGGATGGTATATAACGTAAACGCCTATCTTTACAGATGAGAAATAACAGGAAAGAAATAGTATCGGAGGAGGAATACGTAGCTACAGCACCGTAACAATCGTTTAAAACTAACGAAAGCCGAACGGATTGGAATGACCGTTTGGCTTTCGCTTTAACAACATACGTTTAATCAAACCCCGTTTTTATACTTATAGATAGTTTCTAGCCTTCTTTGTATTAGCGAAATGTGTTTTCGCTAATTTATGTAGGATAGATTCACCGTTAGCATTTATTATTTTAGCTATTGTTTGATCAACTTTTTTAGAAGCTCCTTTTGGCAATTCAATGCCAACCTGTTCAGAGAGTGAATCCATCTCTTTTAAGAAGCTTGCTCTAGCAATGATGGAGCCAGCTGCTACAGGTGTTGAATAACTTTCAGCTTTCGTTAAAAAGTACGTGTTCGAAATTAACGATAAATTTTCTGAACGGATATGCCTTTGATATATCGCCGGTTCACAAAATTGATCAATGACAATTCCCTCTAGTGATACATTCCCAATTTTTTTTACTAAATTACCGATAACATGTTGATGAAGCATGGCTTTCATTTTTCCTTGTGACCAGCCCTTTTTTTGTAATTGATTATATTTTTCATTATGTAGTATTAATAACGAGTATGGAATTTGTAATTTCATAATTGTGGATGCTAATTGGCGAATTTTGGCATCGGTTAAAGCCTTGGAGTCTGTAACGCCAATATCTTGTAATTGTTGAATTTGCTGTTTATTTAAATAAACACCGGCAACTGTTATTGGACCAAAATAATCGCCAGTACCTGCTTCGTCAGTTCCGATATGATTCTTGGCAAATAGGGTTGGATCAGGTGCAAAGCCATGTGCTGATGGTTGTCTTTTATGATTTACGCTTTTATAGGATGTTACTGCTTCTGTAACCCATTTTTGCGATGCTTTATCTGGAGCAGCTCCTTGGAACATAACTTTTCCGGATTTATAGGCTGTAATAACTGCCTCAGGAGTCTTTGCTCTAAACACTGCTCCCTGCGGTGGAGTGGTTAAGAACTTGGCGTAATGTTTTTTCATCTGGTTAATAGTGTCCTGTGATAGCTTGTAAACCGTCTGAGGCATATAAATCTCTCCAATCTTTTATCTATATAGACTATAGCAAATAAATGTCTGTGAAGAAATAGCTAGCTTTACATATATTCCTTCATACTACGCCTCATTCGTAGTCGATAGTTTCCTAAACTGCATACTTCATGTTAAGATAAGATGAACAATTTTTCTTAGTCGGGGGAGGGTAAAAACGTGGCCCAAGATGAAAAAACACGTACAACAGTGGAGATACATAATAAAACATATACTATAATTGGTAATGAACCAAAGAATCACGTCCAATTAGTAGCGAGCTTAGTCGATCAGAAAATGAAGGAAATCCAAGAATCAAATAGACAACTCGATACGACAAGGTTAGCTGTGCTAACAGCAGTAAATACGATGAATGATTATTTAAAATTAAAAGCAGATTATGCTTCCCTTATAGGTTCAATAAAAAAGAAAGAGGATAAATAACTAATGATTGATTTATTACTATTACTATTATTAATTTTCGGCCTTCTAATCGGGCTGAAAAGGGGATTTATATTACAACTTTTTCATTTAATTAGTTTTATAGCGGCATTTGTTATAGCCGCATTCTATTATGATGAATTGGGGCCAAAGTTATCACTTTGGATTCCTTATCCTGACCTTGGAGAAGGAGGAGAATGGGCAGCCTTTCTTCAAGCTCTTCCATTAGAAAAAGGATTTTATAATGCAATAGCATTTGTAATTATCTTTATTGCTGTTAAGATTATCCTGCAAATTATTGCATCCATGTTAGATTTTGTTGCTTCATTGCCAATCTTACATTCCGTAAATAAACTTTTGGGTGGAATTCTTGGGTTTGTTGAAATCTATTTATTACTTTTTATTTTAATTTATATCGCGGCTTTAGTGCCTGTTGTCCAAGTTCAGACTTGGATTAATGACTCATCTATAGCATTATTTATGATTGAACATACACCGTATTTTTCAGAGAAGGTAAAAGAATTATGGTTTACGCAAATGGCTGAAATGCTTCAAAAATGATCGATAGTAGAAAAGACTGGTTCATTTCAACAGGTATATATTGTATGTAATTTACAATAATGTTGTAGAGGATCAGTCTTTTTAAGATAAGAAATGAAATAGGTGATATAGCATGACAATAAATAAAAAAGATGTAATTAAATTAATGGAAAAAATCGCTACTTATATGGAGCTGAAAGGCGAAAACCCATTTAAAATAAGTGCATATCGTAAGGCTGCGCAAGCTTTGGAAAGAGATGATCGTTCGTTAGCAGCTATCGATGATTTCACAAAAATTAAAGGAATTGGTAAAGGTACAGGTTCTGTTATAGAGGAATATATACAAAGTGGCCATTCGGCTACATTACAGGATCTCGAAGAAGAGATACCGGCAGGATTAATTCCTTTACTGCAATTACCAGGGCTTGGTGGTAAAAAGCTAGCTAAGCTGTATCAGGAATTAGCTGTTACAGATGCTAATTCTTTAAAGCAGACAGTTGAAAGTGGTCAAGTTGAACAGTTAGCGGGATTTGGTAAGAAATCTGCGGAAAAAATACTAATTGCTCTTGAGGAGTCTGGAAAACGCCCAGAACGCTTACCTATTGCATTTATGTTACCAATTGCGGAAAAGATCGAAGCTTATCTAGCTCGAATAGCTGACATAGATAGATATTCTAGAGCCGGGAGCCTACGAAGAATGAGAACGACGGTTAAAGATCTAGATTTTATTGTGGCAACCGATGCGCCGGAAAAGGTGAGAGATGCTTTATTGGAAATGGATGCCATTAAAGATACTATCGCTAAAGGAGATACAAAAGTATCTGTCGTTTTAGAAGATGTGTATGATGTCAATGTTGACTTTCGTATCGTAAAAAAGGAAGAATTTGCATCTACCTTACATCATTTTACTGGCTCTAAAGATCATAATGTAGCGATGCGTCAGCTTGCGAAATCCCGTGGAGAAAAGATTAATGAATATGGCATTGAAATAGAAGATACCGGTAAGACGTTAACTTTTAATACAGAAGAGGAATTTTTTAATCACTTTGGTTTAACCTATATCCCACCAGAAATCAGAGAAAATACTGGTGAAACAGAAGCATTTACAAGCGAATATCCATTGCTTACATTAGATGATATCAATGGTGATCTTCATATGCATACAACTTGGAGTGATGGAGCGCAATCATTGGATGAAATGGTTAATCAAGCAAGGAAAAAAGGATATTCCTTTATAGCTATAACGGATCATTCCAAATATCTGAAGGTTGCAAATGGTTTAGACGAGCATCGCTTAAGAGAACAGCGAGAGGAAATAGCTAAGCTGAATGAAAAATATGATGATATACATATCTTTTCTGGAGTAGAAATGGATATCTTACCTGATGGTCATCTTGATTTTACAAATGATTTTTTACATGATATGGATTATGTCATAGGCGCTATTCATTCGAGCTTCAATCAAACGGAAGAAAAAATAATGTACCGACTTGAAAAAGCTCTCGAAAATCCATATGTATCACTAATTGCTCATCCGACAGGAAGACTCATCGGCAAACGTAAGGGATACAATGTGAATGTAGAAAGACTGATTCGTAAAGCAAAAGAAACGAATACAGCATTAGAGATTAATGCAAATCCTAACCGTCTAGATCTTTCGGATGAATGGGCACGCAAAGCGCAGGAGGAAGGCGTAACGTTGGCGATCAATACCGATGCACATAACTATCAAATGCTAGAGCATATGAAGTATGGTGTCGGGGTTGCTAGAAAAGGCTGGATCCAAAAAGAAACAGTAATGAATACATGGTCCAAGGAAGATCTTATAGCGTTTTTTAATCGCAATAAATAGAATTTAACCTATGGAGTAGAGTATTTTAAAGGAGAAATAGAGATGAATGAACGCATTTTCCGTACACTTGAATTTCAAAAGATTATTGAACGTTTAACAAGTAAAGCGGAAACAACAGTGGGGAAAGATTTGTCCCAAAAACTTGAACCATCAACCAATATGGACGAAGTGCTGCAATTACAGAATGAAACCGATGAGGCGATGCATATACAACGCCTAGATAAAACGATTCCTTTAGGAGGGATCTTTGACATACGCGCTAGTTTAAAACGAAGCGTAATAGGAGGCGTCCTCTCTACCAACGAATGTATGGATGTAGCTAGTACAATTTACGGTGGTAGACGTGTCAAAGATTTTATAAGTAAGCTAGAGGAAGCATTCCCTATCCTAAAGGAGCTTGTGGAACATATCAGTCCATTAAGAGATCTGGAACGACATATTAAAAGCTGCATCGACGACCATGGACACGTAATGGATAGTGCCTCCCAAAAACTTCGAGGGATTCGCTCATCTATTCGTACGAATGAAAGTAGAGTTAGAGAGAAATTAGATAGCTATACAAAAACGAAGAGTAGTATGTTATCAGATGCAATTATTACCATTCGTAACGATCGCTATGTACTTCCTGTAAAACAAGAATATCGAGGTGCAATTGGTGGAATTGTTCATGATCAATCTGCTTCAGGGCAAACGTTGTTTATGGAACCTAAAGCAGTAGTTGACTTAAACAATCAGTTGCAGGAAGCAATAATGAACGAAAAACAAGAAATCGATCGTATTTTAAGAGAATTAAGTGCGCATATTGCTAATGAAGAGGCATTTTTACAAGAAAATGTTCGTGTGCTTGGGAAAATTGATTTTATGTTTGCTCGAGCGAAACTAGGTCAATCCATGAAAGCTGCGAAGCCAAACATGAATAATAACGGCATTATTAAGATGCAACAAGCACGACATCCATTAATTGATATCAACGAAGTTGTTGCAAATGATATAGAAATTGGCGAATCTTATACTTCTATAGTTATTACTGGACCGAATACTGGTGGGAAGACAGTCACACTAAAAATGATTGGTCTATGCACGCTAATGGCTCAATCAGGATTACAGATTCCGGCTTTAGATGGGTGTGAACTTGCGGTTTTTAAGCATGTATTTGCAGATATTGGTGATGAACAATCTATCGAACAGAATTTAAGTACATTTTCTTCACACATGACAAATATAGTCGATATTTTACAGCACGTTGATGATCAGACACTCGTATTATTTGATGAGCTAGGTGCTGGTACTGACCCTCAAGAAGGAGCAGCGCTTGCTATGGCTATTCTAGATGAGGTTATAGCGAGGAATGCTCGTGTCATTGCTACGACACATTATCCCGAATTAAAGGCCTATGGTTATAACCGAGAACACGTCGTTAACGCTTCTGTGGAGTTTGATGTTCAAACACTACAGCCGACCTATCGTCTATTATTAGGCGTTCCTGGTAGGAGTAATGCATTTGAAATATCTAGAAGAATTGGACTTAGTAATCATGTTATCGAGCAGGCCCAAGGGCATGTTGGTGTAGATTCCAAAAGTGTAGAAAATATGATCGCTTCATTGGAAAAATCCCAAATAAATACGGAGAAAGATTATGCAAAAGCGCATGAACTATTACAAGAAGCGACAGATTTGCATCATGATTTACAAAGAGCATGGGCGGAATTTGAAGAGAAGCGAGAAGGTCTATACGAGAGAGCAGAGGAAAAAGCTGATAAAGCTATTAAGCAGGCGCGGGAAGAAGCTGAAATGATTGTAAGTGAGATCAGAAATATGCGGACTGAAGCAGAATGGAAAGAACATGAATGGATTGAAGCAAGAAAAATGTTAGATTCTGCCAAGCCCAACCTGACTACAAAAGAAAAGCAACAACCAAAAGAGAAAAAAGGGAAAAAAGAACTTCGTTCCGGTGATGAAATAAAATTGTTAACGATCAACCAAAAAGGGACGGTACTTGAAAAAGTAAATGATAAGGAGTATCTAGTTCAAGTTGGTATAATGAAAGTGAAGGTTGATCGTAATGATTTGCAATTTATTGGAAAGCAGAATCAAACCATTGAAAAACCGCTAACTACCATAAAGGGTTCGAATTACCATGTGAAAACGGAATTAGACCTGCGAGGAGAAAGGTTTGAGGATGCATTGTTAAGGCTTGAGAAATATATTGATGACGCACTACTCGCTGGATATCCAAAGGTCTCGATTATTCATGGAAAAGGTACTGGAGCGCTACGAAAAGGTGTATTGGAATTTGTTAAAAAACATCCAAGAATATCGGATGCTAGACCTGGCGAAGCTGGGGAAGGCGGTAGCAGTGTTACGATTATTAATCTTAAGTAATCCTGTAAATAAGGAGAAGGGATGTTCAAGGTGTCAGGTTTCTGGGAAAATATAGTGGTAGAGACAGCGGCTCGATATAGTGTTGTTATACTTTGTACGTTGGTATTTTTGGCTATCTTTGAAATAGTAACGTCATATAAGAATTGGGAAGAAATAAAAAAAGGTAATTTTGCAGTAGCGATGGCAACTGGAGGGAAGATCTTTGGAATAGCAACGATCTTCCGTTACTCTATTCAACATAATGATACCTTGTTAATAAGTATTGGCTGGGGAATGCTAGGATTCTTTCTTCTTTTAGTTGGTTATTTTATATTTGAATTTTTAACACCAATGCTTAAGGTTGATGAAGAGATCGGTAACGGAAATAAGGCAGTTGGGTTTATATCGATGATGATTTCAATTGGATTGGCATATGTAATTGGTGCCAGCATAGGATAAGGGGAGAATTGCATGATTTTGGATAGACTGGCTAAGATTTTAATTGCAGTCGCAATTGGTTTTATTATTGTAGGTATTATATGGTTAATATAATTAATATAGCTATTAAGTTTACAGCTGATGGATGCTAGCCGAATCCGTATTGCTAAAGATTTACTTTGGGGCTGGGACATAACTAGCCCTTATGAAGTTAAAAAAGATTCCAGTTATCAAAAAATGATAGCTGGAATCTTTTTT
>NZ_CANMAB010000092.1:0-17529 GCF_947495635.1 uncultured Virgibacillus sp.
ATTAATTTTAAAAAATATTTTTGAGAATTCTGCAGCTCTTTGATTTTATTAAAAAAGTAATTATGAAATTGAGTCAAATAAAATAAATAGATAATTCTTCCAATCCAAACATTAATATTTGTTGAAATAACATCATATTAAGAAAATGTGAAAATCTTAATTCTGAACTCTACTTTTAAAATTTAGCTACAGCATAAATTAATACAGCCTCTTTCTTGTTTTAATAGACAATACTAATCGTATTAAAAATGAATTGAGAGTGTAGTTCAATTGCTATCAAATTTTATCATTTATATCTCTACATTTATCTTGGTATACGCTCCCTAAAAAAAGATGAATATAGTTACTCAAATTTTTCTATATAAACATGTAAATAAACTTCACGCATTCTTAGAATTAATCATTATAATCATTAAACTAATTGTATTATTCTTTATTACTTTCTTTTATTCACAATTACCTGCCACTAGCTTATAACTTTTTCAAAATTACTTCCTTTCTGAAAAACTCCATCCCCCCGTAAAAGATGATTAAACCTCCAAATTCCTTCGTCACTCGAAATAGGATGTTGGATAAAAAAATTTTTTCCATTTATAATAGTAGAAAACTGCTTTGGGGAGGGTCATCGTGAGAACAGTCTTATCTTTTTTAAAACCATATAAGCTCCCTGCTATTCTCGCCTATATGCTGATGCTAATTGAATTAGCGGTTGAGCTCTTACTTCCTTTCTTCCTGGGGAAAATGATTAACAATGGTGTGGTAAATCAAGATATTGGAAATATTGTGATGTGGGGCGGTATTATGATTGGTCTCGCATTCACTGCATTTATCGCTGGAATTATTAATTCATTTTATGCGTCCCATGTTAGCTGGGGATTTGCCCATGATATCCGAGAGAGATTATTTGCAAAGATTCAGGAATTTTCCTTTGCAAATTTGCATAATTACCCTACATCTGGTTTAATGACACGCTTTACCAATGATGTTAGGCAAATTCAGAATACTATATTTATGATATTGCGAATTATGTCCAAAGCACCTCTAATTGTTATTGGTGGTGTCACGATGGCATTTATTGTCAACGCAAAGCTTGCACTGATCTTTCTAGTGACTGTTCCAATATTAATTGGTTTTATTTTATGGGTATTAAAAATAGCCAGTCGCCTGTTTAATAATGTACAGAAAAGTATAGATAACGTCAATCGAGTCATGCAAGAAAATCTAGCAGGTATGCGATTAATTAAGGCTTTCTTCCGAAGAAACCATGAAAAAACTCGCTTTACAGAAGCAAATAAAGAGCTTGCGAGTTGCACTCGTTTCACTTTTCGTTTTGTGGAATCATCTATGCCAGTGCTACTATTCGTTATGAACTTAAGCCTTATTTTTATTATTTGGTTTGGAAACACTCAAGCCATAGCTGGGGAAACCAATGTAGGTGACGTAGTAGCAATCGTAAACTACGCCATGCGAGTAGCGATGTCTATCTCGATGTTCACCTTTATCATTATGGGTTTATCTAGGATGAAGGCCTCCACAGACCGCATCAGTGAAGTTCTTCACCTAAAGGTAGACCTAAAAGATACCAATGAATCGGATACCACCTTAAAGGTGAGTCATGGTTCTATCACGTTTCGGGACGTTTCCTTTTCTTACCCAGACAGTGACAAACAGGTGATTGATCACGTTAGCTTTACTGTGGAAGCCGGAGAGCGCCTTGCAGTGATTGGTTCAACAGGTGCAGGAAAAACATCATTATTCCAATTGATTCCTAGGTTATATGACGCCAAAACGGGACAGATAAAAATTGATCATAAGGAAATACAAGCTTATTCATTAGATCATTTACGTGGTAGCATTGGATATGTTCCACAAAGTCCACTGCTATTTACTGGTTCAATTACGGACAATATTGCTTGGGGAAAAAACGACGCAACAACTGAAGAGATTACGCAAGCCGCCAAGGATGCGCAAATACACGATACCATTATGGAATTAGATCAGCAATATGCTACACGAGTTGGACAAAAAGGGGTAAATCTATCTGGAGGGCAAAAACAGCGCATATCTATTGCTCGTGCACTCATTCGTAAGCCAAAGATCTTGATGTTAGATGATAGTACAAGTGCCCTTGATTTAACAACAGAATCACATTTACTTACTGCAATCGATAGTTATGACTGTACGACATTAATTATAACGCAAAAAATCTCTACAGCGATGCGTGCAGATCGTATTTTATTACTGGATGAAGGCAAAATGCTAGCCATTGGTTCCCATGAGAAATTACTGGAAACGTCTGAACTGTATCAACGCCTAGTAGAGTCGCAATTTGGAAAGGAGTACGCAAATGCGAAATAATCAATTAAAGCAGCCTTTTCAATATGAAAAAATCCCAATAGATACAATTCAAGTAACGAGTAATAAAAAAGCAAAAGACACGGCTGGTACAATAAAACGAATCTGGGCTTATCTTGCAAGAGAAAAAATGAAGCTTACGTTAATTATTCTGATGGTTATTGCAAGTTCTAGCCTCAGTCTACTCGGTCCTTATATGATTGGCATGGCGGTCGATGATTTTATTGTTACGAAGGAAAGTGCTGGATTAGCCACTTTGTTAATTTGGCTTGTTTTTATCTATTTATTTCATTCGCTAGCCATCTTCTTACAAAATTTTTGGATGATTGGCGTAGCCCAAAACACTGTTTACGCATTACGAGCAGATTTGTTTCATCAATTCCATCATCTGCCAATCGCCTATTTTGATAAAAGGCAGCATGGTGAATTAATGAGTAGAATTACCAATGATATTGACAATGTAAATAATACGTTAAATCAATCAGTTATCCAAATATTTTCCAGTGTCCTTACGCTAATTGGAACAATTGGCGTCATGCTATATCTCAGTCCGATATTGACAGTTGTTACAATGACAATCGTACCGGTAATGTTTATTGGCATGCGCTGGATCACAAAGCGAACTGGCCCATTATATAAACTGCAACAAAAAAACCTTGGTGAAGTAAATGGCTATGTCGAAGAGATTGTTTCTGGACAGCATATTGTCAAAACCTTTTCTCAGGAGAAACGAGTTATGCAAGAGTTTGAGACACGTAATAAGGATTTAAATAAAGCAGGATTTTGGGCACTAACGTTTTCTGGATTCATTCCGAAGGTCATGAACATGCTTAACTTCCTTAGCTTTGGGCTAATTGCTTTAATAGGTGGTATTTTAGCGATACAAGGACAAATCACTGTTGGTATCATTGTCATTTTCACAGAATATGCTCGGCAGTTCACTCGCCCGTTAAATGAATTATCTAATCAATTTAATATTCTTTTATCTGCTGTAGCTGGTGCTGAGCGAGTATTTGGAGTATTGGATGAGAAGCAGGAAGAAGCAGATGAAATTACTGCCAGAAGCATTGATCGTACGAATGGTAATATTGTCTTTGATCACGTTTCATTTGGATACGAAGAAAGCATCATTTTAAATAACATCAATTTGGAAGCAGCGTCTGGTGAGACATTTGCGCTTGTCGGGCATACAGGTGCTGGAAAAACAACCATCATTAACCTTATATCACGCTTTTATAACTATGACAAAGGAGAAATTCGTCTAGACGGTATCCCGCTTAAGAACATAAAACGATCCAGTCTAAGAAAACATATGGCTTTTGTATTGCAAGATTCCTTTCTATTTCATACAACGATACGAGAAAACATCCGCTATGGTCGACTAGAAGCAACGGATGCAGAAGTGACTCAAGCTGCTAAGGATGCAAACGCACATGATTTTATCAAAAAATTACCTAATGGCTATGATACTGTGCTTGATCAAGAAGGTAGCGGCATTAGCCAAGGACAAAAGCAGCTACTCACTATTGCTCGTGCACTACTAGCTGAGCCTTCGATTTTAATTCTTGATGAGGCAACTAGTAATATTGATACAATTACCGAACTGAAAATTCAAGATGCACTAAAACGCCTGATGAATGGTCGAACAAGCTTCGTTATAGCACATCGTTTGAACACAATACAAGAAGCGGATAAAATCATTATGTTAGAGCATGGGCAGATCATTGAACAAGGAAGTCATGAAGAACTTCTTGCCCAAAAAGGGAAATATCATCAACTATTTACTGGCCAACTATTGGAGAATGCCAACTAACTTTGTTTTACTAATTAAGACAACGGGAATATTGATACAATATAAGGGGTGGAATCATGGGAAGAAAAGGAACAATGATGGAGAAACAAATAAATAGTAAGTACTTAAACGAAATAATGACATTAAAGATATATCAGCCAGAATCATTTTCTCCACTTTACAAATACCATATTTGCATCATGCAGGATGGAAATGACTATTACCAAATGGGTAGAATAGCGACGTTAAGCGATAGACTACATGATAGTGAGGATATGACGAACACCATTTTTGTGGGAATCCATTATCAAAATAAATATGATCGTCGGGAGAAATACCATCCAAGCGGTGAACAAAATGAATCTTACACAAAATTTTTAGTAAATGAAATTGTCCCATTCTTGGATGACCTCCTCCCTACTTATCATATGGGTCAGTCTAGGACCTTGATGGGAGACTCTTTAGCTGGGACACTGGCATTTATGACCACACTTCGTTATCCGCATACGTTTGGAAATGTCATTATGCAATCCCCCTACGTGGATGAAACTGTATTACAGGCTGCGGCACAAGCTAAGCAACTTGATGCTATTGATATTTATCATACGATTGGTACCGAAGAAACAGCTGTTGATACGACAGATGGGCAACGAATGGATTTTGTCACACCGAACCGCGAACTACACAAAACCCTTCACAATATGGGAACAAGTTATACGTATCATGAGTTGGAAGCTGGCGAACATACATGGAAATACTGGCAAAGGGATATGAAACGTGCACTAGTTACTATGTTCGACTAGGAAAATTGGAAGCAACTTTTCAGATAGTGCAAAAAAATCTCTTATTTTGCCAAATTTTTTGTTATAATAAAGGGTAACTAAAAAATCCAGTATATCTAACAAACGAGTATTTACTAGTAAATAGGACGTTTGATTAAAATAGGAGGTTTTATAATGAAATATGGTATCGCTATTTTCCCAACGAAGGCCGTACAGGATGAAGCAAATTCTTATAGAAAGCGTTATGACCCGCACTATGCGTTAATTCCTCCACATATTACATTAAAAGAAGCATTTCAAGTAGATGATGATGATCAATTAGAGGAATTGGTTACTGAATTAAAGCGTATCGCAAATGAAACAAAACCATTCAAGATAAACATTAATAAAGTGAGCACCTTTGCTCCTGTAACAAACACGATATACCTAAAAGTTGAACCGATTAAAGAGCTTATTGAATTATACGAGAAGATGCAGTCAGGGAAATTCCCAAAAAATCAAGAATATGCATTCGTACCACATATTACGATTGCGCAAAAACTTTCGCATGACGAATATTCTGATGTGTTTGGTAGTCTACAAATGAAAAATATCCAAATTGAAGATGAGATTGATCGCTTCCAGCTTATGTATCAATTAGATAACGGTTCATGGACGGTTCATGACTCCTTTGTTTTCGGAAAGGAACCAGTTTGAACATAAAAGTAGTTACCTCACAAGAGGAAATAGAACAAGCCTTTTATGTGCGGACAGTTGTTTTTGTTGATGAGCAAAACGTACCTCCAGAAGAAGAATTAGATGCACATGATGAATCATCCACTCATTTCGTCGTATACGATGATGATAAGCCAATTGCAGCTAGCCGCCTTCGCTTCGTAGACAGTTATGGAAAACTAGAACGCATCTGCGTACTAAAAACGTATCGTGGAAAAGCGATTGGAAAACAACTTATTCAAGCAATGGAAGCTGTCATTCTAGAAAAAGGCTATCATAAAGCAAAGCTTAATGGTCAAACACATGCAGAAAAATTCTATCAACGATTAGGCTATAAAACCATATCTGGTGAGTTTATGGATGCTGGCATCCCTCATGTAACGATGGTGAAAGAGCTCTAACAAAAATCAAGGACAAGACAAAAAAATGAAGAAAACGAATTTCCGAACTATTATCGATTATCATATCACGATAGTAGTTCGGTTTTTTATCGTCCAGGTTGAAATAATCAATATTATGGATACACTTGCCCTTTCATCCTAGCTAGTGACTCTTTTGAAAAAAGGCATGCTTCTGAGAATCCACTCTGCCAAGTTAACTAAAGGCGTGTCCGCGGAAAGTGTCTATATTTTAGGTTGTGATGAAAGTTAAACATTATTATTTGCATTAATACACCCAGCTAAATTCCCCAATCCAAAAGTACTTGATAATAAATTATTTCTCTTTTTTGTATGTTTTCTTTACAATTCAGTAACGTCCCATTTTATCATGAATGATTTTCCCATTACAGGTTATGCTAATGGATGATATTGTTTGAAGGGGGCAGGATGAATGGATTCTTATCTGCAGATGTTAGGTGATACAATATTTGGGTTTTTATCCTTATTTGTGTTAACGAAAATTCTTGGCAAGACTCAAATTACACAGTTAACTCCCTTTGACTTTATTTCTGCCCTAATTCTTGGTGAATTAGTAGGAAATGCGTTATTTGATAAAGAAGCAGGCATTCCTGAAATTGCCTTTGTTATTACACTTTGGGGCTCGTTAATCTATGTAACAGAAGTGATCACACAGAAATTCAAACGTACGCGTCAGTTATTAGAAGGTGGGCCAGATTTTGTTATTTACAGAGGAAAATTAATTCGAGATGTGATGAAAAAAAACAGCTTGGACGTAAATCAACTACAAAGTCTACTTCGTACAAAAGATGTTTTTTCCTTACGAGAGGTGGAATTCGCATTTATGGAAACAAACGGCACCATATCGGTTATCCGTAAGCCTCCGTATCAAATGCCGAATAAGCAAGACCTGCATGTTTCCCCTCAAGAAATAAACTTGGCAACTACGTTAATTAATGACGGAGAAATTATTTATGACAACCTAAAAGAAAAAAATTTAACAGAAGATTGGCTGTATGAACAACTAAAAGAACAGGACTATGAAAAAGTCAGTGATGTATTTTATGCAGAATATATGAAGGGGCAAGAATTATTTATCCTTCCTTTCGTCAATAGAGAACATCATAAATTCGATGCTTAGCAGATAGTGAAAATGCTGAGCATCTATTTATGTTAAATAACCTTATCAACAGACTTTCCCTTTGCTGTGAGCTTAATAAAGGGTTCTGGATATACAATCGGCTTTATGCTATATCGGTCATAGCCTTGTCGATAAAACCGTTCATACTTTTTGGTTAATGCTTGATGTTTGTTATCAAGTAGTGCTTTAAATGGCTCTTCTATATAAAACATTCGTTGCTGCTTTGTCTCGACTCTCTGGTGATAATGTTGATATTGATAATGCTGAACTGGCAAAATATATCCCATCACCATCTCTCCCTTTTACTTAGTATATCATTTACCCACCCAACCGCACAAAACATTCAGATAATTAAAGAATTAATTTCGATGTTAACATTGATCTTAACCTATCCTTTAACGATACCCGTTTGGCGATAACAATATTCCTGTTTATCAATTATTCTTCCATTTTTTTCTCTAATTCTTTTATTATATCTTCTACATTGGAAATCATCTTCAAAAATTCATTGTTCCATTTTTCCATATCCTGTTCTATATTCTTAGCCTTTTTCTCTGGGAACTGTAACCACTTCTCGTTTTTTCCTAGATGCTTTTCTATATCATGAAAATGCTTCATCCATTTAGGCTCTGGTATCCTCATTATTATCCTCCACTAAGCATGATCTGACTTTAGAATAAAAAAAGCAGCTATTTATTCAGCTGCTTTATCTGAAATTAAAACCAAGAGAAATTTCTTCTATTTCCCCGATCATCATCTTTACGCTCTCTTCTATCATCTTCATCACGATCATCATGTCGCTCTTCTCTTCTGTCATGTTCATATTCCTCAGAGCTTTCACTTTCTGCTGATTCCTCTATCTCACGATGTCCACGACCGAAGAATGGATCCCTTCGATGGCGAGATGGACGTGATGGTCTTTGTGGTCGTGATGGTTCTATATGGACATTATCTGCCTTGATCACAAGATCTTTCACATGAATGACTTGTTTTCTTTCAGACATTTGCTTTCCTCCCTCTATACGTATGGTCGTTATTAGTCTATGTTAACAACACTGTCAGGTATAGTCATTCGCCCGGAATTTACCCAGAAAATATATAAATGTCCTCATTACGATGAAATGGCAAATAACCCTAAATCGAAATCAATAATTAGTGTGAGTGCCCACACAATCCTAATGATCAGACATATTCTATTAAAGACAAATGAGTCAATTATAATCGAAAGGAGAAATAATTCATGGGTTGTGGAAAAGATTTTGATACAGGCAACTGTGTATGTGATATTTTAAAGGAAATCGTAGAGGCACAAAATGATGTCATTGAGAATTGCTGTGACACAAGCTGCGAACAGTCCATTAACGATCTCTTGGGAGATACAGATAACGGCAATGGTCTAGATACAGTACCTGTCATTTTATATTGTAAAGGTACTTGTAAACCATTTAAAGGATTCGGAGCTCATCCAAGCGATATTGGTGATATAGTTGGAAGTTTCTTCTTCCGCGTTAAGAAGGTAACCGATGATTGCTGTGCAGTAATAGAACTACTAAGAGACCCACGTGATGATGATCGTGATCCAAAAGATCCAGTAGATCAAGATACAAAGCCATTATGTACAACAGGCATCTGTATGACGGTTGACTTAAGCTGCTTCTGTCATGTAACTTGCCTACCAGCAATTAATGCAATACACTAAAGAATGAATCAAAAAACTGGGGAGTTTCCCCAGTTTTTTGATGTTTTGTTAAAATCCTAATAGCTTTATGTGCTTA
Organism: uncultured Virgibacillus sp.; assembly: GCF_947495635.1. NCBI lineage: Bacteria > Bacillati > Bacillota > Bacilli > Caryophanales > Bacillaceae > Virgibacillus > uncultured Virgibacillus sp. Next base: position 8,958 of record NZ_CANMAB010000092.1, read on the forward strand.
ATATCATCTAAAGAGATTTTTGTACTTGATGACCGATTACCTACACGAACATATACATCATTTCCTTCTGAACCTGTTATTACACCTCGATAATTTCTACCTTCCGTCCTAATTTCACACTTTAGTTTCGGTGCATAGCTAGGAGAATTCACAAAATAATTAACCTTCTCTTCGATAGACATATCCTTAAACCTTTGTTTATCACCATTATTATTCAAGGATTGTTCTGTCATGTCCTCCTCCGTCATTTCCATTTTGTCTTCAACTTCGGAATCTGTGTCATTCATGTATAAGTCGCTCTCATTTTGAGATTCATTATCTTGTTCGGCAAATGCTCGGTGTCTTATCGACTTCTTTACAGTTTCCTGATGATCTGGTTTACTTTCTTTTTTCTCTTTTGGAGTAACATACATATGCTGCATGGGTACTTTTTTATCTACTTCCTTAGGCTGATGAATAAAGAGCAAAGGGTTTTTTGCATACTTCTTTCCCATTCCTCACCTCTCCTTTTATATCATTCCTCAACCCATTATATGAACCCATATCTAGAAATGTGTTGTTTAAATTTTCGTATAAGCTAATCTTAGCTTCAGGATTGTGTACCAAATGTAACCACATACTTATAGCTAAACACTGCTGTTGTCCAACTTAAAAAACACTTTTTTCACCTAGATACCTAACCACAGATGAAAAAAGTGTTTTCTATTCTGGAAAGCAATCTCTTTCTGCTTTTTCCATATGGCAGGAAAGCTGAAATCGATGTGCAAGCCAGCTCATGCAAGTATAACTGTTATAAATTCGTTCTTAACTACCTATTACATTTTTAACTGAAAGTGATGTCATGTTAAGAACCCCATAAATACAGTTGCCATTCCAAAATAAATGAGGATTGATATAATGTCATTGATAGTTGTAATAAATGGTCCTGAGGCTACTGCTGGATCAATATGCATACGTTCCATTAAGATTGGTACGAGTGCACCTGCAAGTGTAGCTACTAATAAAGTTGCTGCAATAGATATACCTACAAGTAATCCGAGATAAATACTGTCCTTCCATAAATAGATAACCAGCGTTATAACGAGACCACATACAATACCATTTATTAATCCTGTACAAGCCTCTCGCATAACGAGCTTCGCTTTTCCTTGCTTGCCATAATCACCATTTGCCAAGCCTCGGACAGCAACAGCCAGTGCCTGTGTCCCAGTATTTCCAGCCATACCTGCAATTAATGGAATAAATATCGCAAGCACTGCAACTTGATTTAATGTTTCTTCAAAACGACCAATTAAGCTAGCTGTAAACATACCTAAAAATAACAAGATAATAAGCCATGGTAATCGCTTCCGTGCTGAAACAAATGCATTATCATGGGGTTTATCCATATCAGATACCCCTGCAAGCTTAGAATAATCCTCACTTGCTTCTTCTTCCATTACATCTAAAATATCATCGACGGTTATTATACCGAGTAAATGATCTTGAAAATCAACGACTGGTAATGCAAGAAAGTCATAATCTCGCATCATCTGTGCCACTTCTTCCTGATCTTTCCCTACAGATACTGCTACGATTTTTTCACTCATAATATCTTCTATCAATGTATTTTCATTCGCTACGATTAAGTCACGTAAAGACAGAACACCTACAAGGCGCTTATCCTTATCCAATACATATAAATAGTAGATCGTTTCCGCTTCAGGAGCATCCTCCTTTAACTGCTGCATTGTTTGCTGAGCAGTATACGTTTTGTACGTTGCTACAAACTCTGTAGTCATGATACTACCAGCAGTTTTTTCTTCATAATGTAGCAATTGTTTTATTTCTTCAGCGGCTTCTTTATCCATAATAGTTAAAAAGCTAGCAACCTGATCTTTTTCTAACTCATTCAGAATATCCACTGCATTATCAGCAGACATTTCTGCTAGCACCATGGATGCAAAGCGGGGATCCATTTCGGCCATTAAAACCTGTGTATCCTCTTCGTCCATACTCTCCATAATGTCACCAATTTCCTCTGGAGATAAATACGTATATATTTGCAGACGAATCGCCTTTTCCTGTTCCATAAAAAACATAGCCTGATCATAGGGATGCATGTCTAAAAACTCGCTACGAAATCCTTCTAAATTATCATCATCCAGTGCCTGTTGTAGTTTCTCCCAATGCTGTTCATACTGTACTTCGTATTCTTTATCAAATCGATTATTGGATTCCATACGATCACATCCTTTTTATTTCCTACACTTCATTTTACCCTGTCTGTTTACAATCAAACAAAAATCACATGAAGTCATGATCCCTTATCATCATTTCTAACAATATTGAAGCAAGCTTCTGTTTGTAAATGAAATTCCGTATATATAATATGATACAATTCAAACTAAGGTAATGCGATTATTCCCGCAACATATCATATCCAAAATAACCGAACAAATCAAGGAGATTTTACAATGAAAATAGATGTAATTGGTGATGTGCATGGCTGCCTACATGAACTGGAGCATCTTTTTATCGAGCTAGGCTATTTCAAAACAAATGAAATTTATCTTCATCCACATCAACGAACTCCCATTTTTGTTGGAGATATTACCGATCGCGGTCCTAGGTCAATCGCTGTCATTCAACTCGTCTATAAGATGGCTATCGTTCATAAGAAAGCCTTATATGTACCTGGTAATCATTGTAATAAACTATACCGTTACTTTCTAGGTAATCAAGTTCAGCAACGACATGGCTTAGAAACAACTGTTGCTGAATATAAATCACTTACCAAGAAGCAACAAGAGGTTGTTCGTAAGCAATTTATGACGTTATACGAACAGGCTCCTCTCTACTTACAGCTACCAGAAGCAAACGCAATTATTGCTCATGCAGGAATTAAGGAATCCCTCATCGGAAGAACAGATAAAAAGGTAAAAACATTTGTATTATATGGTGATATCACGGGTGAAGTGCACGAAGATGGACGACCGATTCGAAAAGATTGGGCACAGTACTACGATGGTGATGAATGGATTGTATATGGACATACACCTGTTATAGAACCCAGATTAATGAAGAAAACGATTAATATCGATACTGGATGCGTATTTGGAAATAAGCTAACAGCCTTTCGACTTCCTGAGGAAAAAACGATAGCCGTTCCATCGGAACAGCCATTTGTAAAGGAAAAGTTCAGCTATTTTTCATAACAGCAGCCATGTCCACGGGAAGTTCAGAATAAAATTCCAACCATTCTTTTGTTACTGGATGCTTAAAAGAAAGCTCATTACAATGTAATGCTTGCCGGGAAATGGTGGTTGTAGCGCCTCCGTATAACGTATCTCCGAGAAGTGGATGACCATTTCCAGAGAAGTGTACACGAATTTGATGGGTACGTCCTGTTTCTAATTGAACAGAGACTAATGAATAGTGCGAAAACTCTTTCTCTACTATATAATGTGTTATTGCCGACTTTCCTTTCGTATTAATTTCTCGTTCAATAATTGATCCATCTTTTCTAGCGATCGGAGCACGAAAGGTACCATGCTTATTCTTTAGCTTCCCCTCCACCATTGCTCGATATTTCCGCGTTACTTCACCATGTTGTTGTGAATCAGCTAAAATCGAATGACTATATCGGTGCTTTGCTACGAGCATCAAACCAGATGTATCTCGGTCTAAACGTGTTACGATATGAACGGTAAAAGGTACATTCTGCTTCGCATAATGAGCTAATAAGCCATTTGCTACTGTCCCATTTGGATGATGAATGGAAGGGATAACTGCCATACCTGGTGTCTTGTTAATAACTACAATATCTTCATCCTCGTATACAATCGAGAGTTCAATCGCTTCTGGCTGCATAAGGCTACCTTTTTTTTCTTGGGGAAAGTGGACTGTCAGCCTGTCCCCCTCTTGTAATCGATAACGGACCGTTTGAGTAGTACCATTAACAAGTATACTTCCACCATCAAATTTAATGGATTTTACAATTCGTCTTGAAAATCCTTGTATGTCACGTAAGTAATCTCGAATGAGCATATCCTGATGTACGTTCTTTATTTTCCATTCCATGACTTCGCTTCTCTTTCTAATTAATGATTATCATCAGCTACGAAGGAATCCCTGACTCTATTCCAAAATGGAAATTGGCGGAACCTCGCAAATCTAATTCGTTCTTCTGCCACTCGGCACTGGATCGATTTTACATTCGTATAATTCGTTGTAAAATGATCGATAGCAATTAAAAAACTTCGATCTACTATCGGCTTTAGTAAACATGTGTGGTGTTTGGGTAGAATAAGTGGTGATCCAATAGTTCGGAATACACGATTATTGATGGATGCCATCTCCGTTAACTGGATTGCATCAAGCGAAGGATGAATTATCCCACCCCCCAGTGCTTTATTATATGCCGTACTGCCTGACGGAGTAGAGACACATAAGCCATCACCACGGAAGGTTTCAAAATGCTCCCCTTTAATTTCTACATCAAATACAACAGAGCCATCAGCAGTTTTTATCGTTGCTTCGTTTAATGCTAAAAACCGATCTTCACTCCCACCGGTCTTAGCACGAATGATCACTTCAAGGAGAGGATATTCAACAACCTGAAACGGCGTTTTAGCTATTTCAATAATTAATTTTTCCACTTCATCAGGTACCCAGTCTGCATAGAAGCCTAAATGTCCGGTATGAACACCGATAAAAGCAATTGAACCTAAACGATGAACGTACGTATGGAAAGCTTCTAAAAAGGTCCCATCTCCACCTACTGAAATAACAAGGTCTGGCTCATTTGCATTATATTCTAATTCGAAATCTGTTAAATACTGTGTCATTGTACCTTTAATTTGTTCGGAGCGCGCATCTCCTTTTGACACAATTGCGAATTTCATTTCAACATCCCTCTTCCTTGATGTATGTAGTTTAAATTCATATGTAAATTTTACTATTCTAGTTTGACTTGAACAAGGAGTGTGTTTACTTACTTTCGATGAAACATTCGCTGTGCTTCTTGAACTTCATGCTTGATCATAGACATTTCCTCATCCAGTTTAAAAGCTGCCTCTGCCGCCTTTTGTAATCTCTCCTTAATTTCTGAAGGTATACTTCCCTTATATTTATAATTCAAAGAATGTTCATTTGTAGCCCAAAAGTTCATGGCCAATGTTCGAATTTGGATTTCTGCGAGTAACTTTTTCATTCCATCAATTGTTTCCACAGGGTATTCAATAATTAGATGATACGATCGATAACCACTTTCTTTTTTTGCAGATATGTAGTCCTTCTCTTCAATAATCGTTAAGTCTTTTCTTGCTCGAATCATTTCTACAACGGTATAGATATCATCTACAAATTGACAAACCACTCGTACACCAGCGATATCTTGAATTTCTCTTTCTATATGCTCTAATGGGATTTTTCTATTTTCCGCTTTTTCTAGGATGCTAGGGATTGGTTTTACCCTGCCAGTTATAAATTCAATTGGTGAATGTCTGGAATCATATTCAAATTGTTTACGAATCCCTTTTAATTTAACCTTTAATTCTTCAACAACCTGCGTATATGGAGCAAGCATTGTTTTCCAATTCACATGCAACACCACCTAATTGTTTATCACAAATATTAAGCCTCTATTATTGTATCACAGAATTGATCAATGACTAATCTTTGCAAAATTGTAGCAAATTGGCGATAATCAATAATAGCTTATTTTTTCACGTGGAGGGTAACTATGGCACAAGAAATAGAGATTGAATTTAAAAATTTATTAACCCAACAAGAGTACCACCGCTTATTAAGTCAAATACCATTTCCTGCTTATAGTGACACACAGACCAACTACTATTTTGAAACAAAGGATCTTGCATTGCAACAGTTAGGATGTGCTCTACGCATTCGAGAAAAAAATGGTTTCTATCGTTTAACGCTTAAAGAACCACACGCGCAAGGGTTACTAGAAACACATGACTTTATAACAAAAGAAGAGGCAGAAGCATGTTTTAGAGGAAAGATGATAGAAAAACCTGAAACATCTGCACAATTACATGAATTAGGAATTTCACTATCATCTCTTAGTTATTTTGGCAGTTTGAAAACAGAACGAAGAGAAGTACAGAAAGAGGACATTTTGCTAGTACTTGATTATAGCACGTATAATGGAACATCGGATTATGAGCTAGAACTAGAGGCAACATCTACTAAAAATGGACTAGCGAAATTTAATGAACTGCTGACTTCCTATCGAATTCCCAAAAGAGATACACCAAATAAAATCAAGCGTTTTTTCTCAACATTAAATACTATGTAGAATAGTGATTCATTCTAGACTAAAAAGAGTTATTTGCCATGTCCTTGAATAGAATAGAATACAAACAAAAAGCTCGTTTTTAGTTTTCTGCTATTATTAACCAATTATGGGTCCATTCACCTAGCCATTCTAATCAGATTATTTGCCCACTTCCCATTCCGTTGCTACAATAAATAGAAACAAATAAGGGGAAAATGAGAATGAAACAACCTGGAACCATTTTTGAAGCAATAGGTGGCTTTGCTTCTGTTGATCGGCTTGTGCAAGCTTTTTATGCACGTGTTGGAAAGCATCCAGATTTAATTCCAATCTTTCCAGAAGATTTAACAGAAACAATCCATAAACAAAAACTTTTCCTTACCCAATTTTTGGGTGGACCATCATTGTATGCTGAAGAGCGTGGTCACCCAATGTTACGTAGAAGACATCTACCTTTTGAGATTACGCCTACCCGCAGAGATGCTTGGCTTGATTGTATGGCACATGCACTAGAAGAAGCAGAAATAGCTGAACCCTATCGCACAGCTATATTTGAAAAATTAACCTTAACTGCAAACCACATGATGAACACGCCAGAATAGGAGAAAGGAGAATAGATGTGAGTTGGGATCATTCTGGAGTTACATCCTCCTATCAATCAAACACATCGGAGCAATATAGCTTTTTTGATTTTGTTCAGAAGCCAATTGAAATCTATGTTTTTGTTGATCCACTTTGTCCTGAGTGCTGGGCTTTAGAGCCATTTTTAAAAAAGCTGTCTATGGAATACGGCCGTTTTTTCACTATACGTCCAATTATTAGTGGACACCTAAATACATTGAATAAAGACCAATTTGACCGTCCTAGAAAAATAAAAGATATATGGGAAAAAACAGCGAAACGGACTGGTATGTGTTGTGATGGGGACCTATGGACTGAAAATCCGATCCCTTATCCGTGGATTGCATCCTTAGCCATCAAAGCTGCTGAATTACAAGGGAAAAAAGCAGGTCGTATTTTTCTTCGTAAAATTCAAGAGAGTGCATTTTTATATAAACAAGATATATCAGACGAAGAAGTGCTTTATGCATGTGCAAAAGCAGCAAATTTGGATACAGATGAATTCAGAAACGATTTGTACTCATCATCAGCTAAGAAGGCTTTTCAATGTGATTTAAAGTTAACGCAAGAAATGGAAGTTGATTTTATTCCAACGATTGTTTTCTTTAATCAAGTTACAGAGGAACAAGGGATTAAAATATCAGGTCTCTACCCTTATGAAATTTATGTTCGAATTCTTAGAGAGATTTTGCAGAAAGAGCCAATCCCTTCGGAAAAGCCGCCATTGGAAAGTTTTCTTTCCTTCTATAAAACAGTTGGAACAAAAGAGATTGCCGTGGTCTATGATTGGTCCATGGCCAAAGCGGAAAGAGAAATGAAGAAGTTACAGCTTAAGCAGAGAGTAGTTCGAGTCCCTGTGAAATATGGTGATTTTTGGAAATATGATGATTAATCAACAATCTTTTATAAGACTTTTTTAACCTAATGTCATTATTCATTATTATTTATATATAAAAAAAGGCTATACGGGGCAGCGTATAGCCTTTTTTCTCTTTGTAATAACAAAGGGGGATGGGAGAAAGTTTCATGATCAAACAAAGGGGTTTTGTTTGTATTTAACTTACAATATAAATATACCAAGTAACTTTACACCTTTCAAGTAGTATGTTCATGATTTCACAAAAATGTCACTTCTAAATGATCTCCTCACTACATACGATTTACAAGCGTAAAAAAATTACATAGAGGTGATAGGATGAAACAATTTATTCAGCCACTTCTCTTTTTATTATTAACAGCTGTCGCTTTCTTTTTAAATATTCTCGGTCTAATGCAAGTTATCCCGCTATATATTACTTTACCAATCTTATTCCTAGCAATTTATTTAACCATATATTCCTTCGCAAATAGACGCGTATATAGGGGAATGCGATAACCTTTATCTAACACACTTGTTAGTGAATCCGTACATTCAAGAAAAAATCCGTTATCTGACATTCGAAAAAATGCTTATGTTCGACTATGAGCAAAGTCCCCCTCCTTTCATCAACGTCTCCATAGGAAAGCAAAAGCATGAGCCTAGAACCCTAGCAACAGCTAAAGCTCCTACGTGAACGTTTTTACTTTACAAGAAGAAGGTGCCTGCAATTTTCATTATTAAGAAAAACTGAGCAAAATTCGCTCAGTCCTTATCACTAAATGCTCAGATTTACGCTTTCTCTAGTAGCTATT
>NZ_CANMAB010000093.1:0-17287 GCF_947495635.1 uncultured Virgibacillus sp.
AATCTCAAAAAAAGTGGTACTCACCAAATTATTGGCGAGTACCACTTTTAATTTTACTGGGTTTTGTCCCAGCCCCTTTTTACTTCCTCATCTGTCACTATCTACAAGAACCGTTTCCTTGTTTCAGGAGACGGCAATGTACAGCTTTGTTTCTGTCCGAACCATTCATAGCGATGGTTGGCGATCACTCCATATAGGAAGTCTCTAAGCGGTTTAGGAATGATCATGAAGCCGTATAAAAGCTTCCATGCGCCGTTTAATTCTTTACATACCCTAAGCGCTGCTGTTGATTTAAAATACGTTTTATTACCGTCAATGAGGATGAAACTATTCATGTTAGTTGGTACATAGTTTCTTTTTAAGAGTTCTTGACCAGCGTCTCCTTGTAAGGAGGCGAATGTAAACTGCTCTTGCTTATCTCTTTTTAAGATAAATTGAACACTCTGATCACAGAAATTACAAACACCATCAAAGAGAATGACCTTACTCATGTACGCTCACTCCTTATGGAATAAAGCTATCCTTGCTTCTATTGTAACATGCAGTTTTTTTAGATTCCTAGTTTTAAAGTTCTTGAAAGCAGTTGCAACAACAATATCTTATATAGATTAAGGTAACGATGTATACATTTAGGCGTATTTACCTTCTTTTTTGGTGGTACGATTTATGATAACCCCCCTAAATCCATATCTAACGAATGGCAATGCAAAAAATTCGATACTTGATGGTGAAACGTATTAGTTAGCGCTTTTTCCTTTATTAGCTTTTATTCTAACCATATTCGCCATGCAATTCATTTTAACAGGAATAAAAGAGGTGCAAGAAGAAAGGAGAGGACTTATAACTAAATTCACAATAAGAAAAAGGAAGATAACAGTGAAACGGAGTAATGGTAATCAAAACATGAAACCTTCTTCTTCTCGTTTTCAGCGTGTACAAACAAATCGTAAAGAAAAAGCAAATTGATGTTACTTAACAAAATGTCAATTGAAAAAAATATAACCAAACCAATTCCATGTGGAAAATTAAACATCGGTTGGTTTTCATTATTATAGGAAAGCACATCATTGGATTAATATTAATTGTTTGGTTAGCTATCACCTGAAAATTAATTTTTGGTTGAGTAACGTATAGTTTTTCCTTCTAATCGAGTATGCGGCTATTTGGAAAAGCAATACACGGCCTCATTTTTTACATATAGTCACATCAACTTCATTTGCAAACAATAATGTATACAAGTAAACAAAAAGTGTACATAAAGAACACAAAAATGTTTACTTGTGTACAAATATGTGTAGACACTGTTATATAAACGAAAACAAAACTGTAAACATGTATACAAAATAGAATACGAAAAAAGTCGGATTGCGTTATAAGAAGAAAGGAAGTACTCTTAGATAGAATGTATTATTATGGAGAGGAGTTTTCTTACATGACAAAAACAAGAATAGCAGCAGTGGACGTGGGAAACGATGCGTTAAAGGCAAACTTTGGAAAGATGGAACACGAGGTATATATTCCCAATGTAGTCGCCCAGGATTTTGAAGACCGTCCCGTAATTGGCATTGAAGAGCTAGATAAAAAAGAGGTATTGGATAATATTCATATTCGCGTACATTCACCTGCGCTCGAAGAAAATAACGTAATCTACCGTGTTGGGAATTTAGCAACAAAGACAAACAATTCAACAGAGCTAGATCCCGGTAGTAGCAAGGCAGAAGAGGATCAAACCTTAATTATGCTATTTGCTTCCTTAGCATTGGATGCAGTAGAAAATGGAGCCTTTTCCATGAAGAATAAAGTTATTGATGCAAATTATACCCTTGGAACTGGGCTACCACTCCGAGAGGTAAAGGAAGGTAAGGATGTAGGTTATCGTTCTCAATTACTGGGATCGGTTCACCAAGTTGAATTTTTAGTAACACCACATCATCAGGGTAAGAAAGTAAACATTAAATTTGATGAAGTAAAGGTTTATCCAGAGGGGTTTGCAGCATATGTGAATTTAATTATGGATAATGATTTAAAAGTTATTAATAAAGATTTGATTGATAAACAAATACTTATTCAAGATATTGGTGGATTGTCAACAGATATCGCGGTGATTCGTAATCGTAATGTTGACGATGATAAAGCCCAAGGATTTAATTTAGGCGTTTCTGAATCACTGGAGCAGATTAGGGAAGAAATTCGAACAAAACATGGTGTAGAGCTAGATAGTCGCCGTGATGTAGTAGATATTATTACAAGGAAAAATGACCGACATCACATCATGGTCAAAGGAAGTAGGACAAGCGTTCACGATATTACAGACCATATCCTACTTGAATTGGCTAAAAAAGAGTATCGATTCTTAAGAAACGTGTGGGCTAAGAATTCCCAATCGGAAATTTGTTACTTTGTCGGTGGTGGATCAGCAGTCTTAAAAGATTATTTAAAAGCACTTAATAATAAACTCGATGGCTTTAACATTGATTTCTTTGAAGATGAACAGGAAAGTATTTGGATGATGGCTAATGCTTATTATAAGTTAATAACTGATTTTGTAAATAAGCATGCCAAGCAAGAAAAGGAAGAGAAAGAAGCAGTAAAGGCAAAAGCAAAATAGGGTGATATAATGGCCAAAAACACAATTGAACGAGGGCAATCAATAACCTTTCGTGTTCCTTCCGATACACCGGATTATTTACTAAAGGCACTACAACGACTCAAGGAAACGGAACGGAGAAATTTTTCTAGTCGAATTGCCCAATTTGTATTACGAGGCTTAAGTGAAAGTGTTACAAAAGAGCGGGAAACGGTCACTGTCCCGCTCCCCAAACAATTAACCAAGGAACAAAAGAGTTGGTTGAAACATGAGCATTCAGAAGCATTAGTAGGTACCATTCTATATCAATTATTAAGTGATCCAATGCGAGCTACGACCTTATTGGCTTCCTTAAACAGTAATCATACGAATATTGATGAGGCACTATACTTACAAGAAAATGATATTGACACAGGTAAGCCTGTGTTGGAGGAAACAGCTCTAAAGGAAGAAATAGATTTAGATAGTTTACGTTTGGATTCGTTAGATACAAACCAACAGCAAGAGGTAATCGAAGAGGAAGAAGAGGATCCATTAAAAGACTTCTTTTCGAGTATGAATAAATAAAAGCAAGTCCTGCAGTAAGGTAGGACTTGCTTTTATTTTTATGTTCCTCTCACGATACGTTCTGGATGGGTATATACGTTCATTTGGTATCCACGAACGAATCCAATAACGGTAATCTTCAGATCCTCTGCCAGCTGTAATGCCAAATTAGTAGGTGCTGATTTAGAAATTAATATACCAATTCCCATTTTGGATAGCTTTAAAAGGACCTCTGAAGAGATGCGTCCACTAAAGACAATAATTTTATCATGTACAGGAACATTGTTTACCAAAATATGCCCAAAAAGCTTATCGAGTGCATTATGCCTCCCGATATCCGTACGAACAACCATAAGTTCGTTAGTAGTAGCTAATGCAGCATTGTGCACACCACCAGTTTTACGGAACTGACTAGAGGATTGCTGTAATTCATGCATTAAGTAAAAACACTGTTTAGCTGATATCATATGCTTGGAAAGAATAGTTTTTGCTGTCTTTACGTCATTTTTAAAATAAAATTGTCTGCTTTTCCCACAACATGAGCCAATAAAACGCTTAGAATGGTCCTGATGAAATGTAGTTGGGAGATGATCTATTTCTATATATGCATAGCCAGTATCGATATCAATAGCTAGATCTTTAATAGCAGAATAACTACGAATTATACCTTCTGATGCTAAAAATCCAATGAGGAGCTCTTTAAGATTGCTTGGAGAGCATACCATTGTGGCAAACTCACTTCCATTTATATGAATAGTAATTGGCATTTCTACAGCCACTAGTGAGGTTTCATTTGAATCTCCTGTATTATCAAAGCGGATCATCTCCCAATTTGCTTCATTGGAACGCATGTCACTCCTCCTTTTAGTGGCTGTCAATCTCTAATTCTTCGATACGTTTTTGGGCATATTTTCTATCTTTTTGTGCATAATAGGACACAGCTTTTTCTAAAATAACTACTGTGTTATATTCGGGAATTCCAGCATATGCCTCATATACTCCTTTTGGTATAAGAACATTCCCTTCTGGCCAATGCACTTCTAAATTACTAGATTTCATTGGAGCAAACTTTGCGCGTCCGGCAAATAACCCATGTTGATTATAAACAACGATTGGCTCACCATCTTCGATATGATACTTAACGGCGTCCTCTTCACTAATTAGTACATCCTCTCGTTTTGCATCATTAAAGGGATCTGTGTCACTGTAGACCATGGAATTAAACTGTTTTCCTCTTCGAGTTGTTACATAGAAATGCCCTTCGGGTTTTCTTAATTCTGGAATTTCGATTGCTATTAAATTTCCCCTGCCATCTGGAGTAGGACAAATTCCATCTTCACACAGCCAAGCGCCACCCCATTGAAAAAGATCCCCTCGTTTATGTAGGTGCTGGATGCCGTCATAATTTGGTGCAGCTTCTGCAATTTCCTTGCGAATAGCTGATGCATTGTCAAAATGAATATGTTCTTGCTTCTCTGGACATACCCGTTTAGCCAAGTCTATATAGATTTCCCACTCTGTACGGGCTTCTTCAATTCGTGGGCCCTTTATCTCTGGAGAGAAATAAACCATTCGTTCCGTAGATGTAGAGGTTCCACCACCACGCTGTTCGTATCTAGTTCTTGCAGGTAATACGAGTACTGCTTCTTTTGCATCTGTAAGCGTGGATGTATTTAAGATAATATCCTGATGGACCCTGAGCTCGACGTTCTCAAGACATGTCTGAATAAAATCTGGATTTGGCATCGTTTCTAAGAAATTCCCACCGGATAAATAATAAAGATGAAGTTTTCGTTCATGACCATCTGGCAAGCAAGCATTTTCGAGAGACTCACCCACAATATCACCTTGCCAGGTAGGGATATCAAACTTCCAAATACCCTCTAATCGTTTTCGCTGATCATCATTCAAATTACCTCCAGGTAATGAGAACGGATCGGCTCCCATTTCACCTGATCCCTGTACACCTGAATGCCCACGTATTGGCATTAGTCCACAAAACTCTCGACCGATAAAACCACGGAGTAATGCCAGATTAGCGATTTGTGATACATTGTCTGTACCGAAACGATGCTGCGTTAAACCCATTGACCAAACAAATACTGCTGACTTAGCATGTGCTAAGAGTGTAGCTAATTCAATCATTCTATTCCTAGAGAGACCAGATGATTCTTCCAGCTGCTCCCATGAATATGTATTAACGGTGGATTGTAGTTTTTCAAGGCCATTAACATGTTTACTAATAAAACCATGATCAAGCGCTGAGCCAGGTACTTCCTTCTCCATTTCGAACCAATGCTTCATAAGCCCGTGCATAAAGGCGATATCACCACCAATATGAACCTGATAAACATCGTCAGCTATTTTCGTGCCAAATAGGGCGGATTCTGCAATAGAAGGTATCCAATATTGATCCATAGAGGGTTCATGATATGGGTTGATAACAATAATTTTCGTTCCCTTTTTCTTTGCTGCATACATGTATTTGGTTGACACAGGCTGATTATTCGCAGCAACCGAACCCCAGAATATAAGAACGTCCGTTCCAATCCAATCCTTGTAATTACAAGTGGATGCACCTACACCAAGTGATCGGCTTAATGCAGTTTTGGAAGGAGAGTGGCAAATTCTTGAGGCATTATCAATGTTGTTTGTTCCAAGGAAACGCGCCACTTTTCCAAGAACATAGTATGTCTCATTCGTTATTCCACGAGAAGTCGTGTAGAAGGAAAATTGTTTCGGTTGCAAGGATTGTATTTTAGTAGCAATTGTATCTAGAGCTTGATCCCAAGAGATACGACGAAATTTACGTTCACCTTGTTTACGGATTAAAGGGTAAGGAATTCTACCAAGCTGACGTAATTCCGTGCTACTCCGATTTCGTAGCTCATCTATATCTGCATGTAGTATTTCTTTCTTAATTGCTGGCATTGTATTTAAGCGAAGAACATTTAATCTGGTAGTACAAAGGTGAGGGCCGGTTAGTGTTTGATCTTTAAGGCCTTGTACGCCAAGGGCGCAGCCATCACAAACTCCTTGTGTAAGGATACGCGTAGCGTAGGGTAGCCTATCTCTGTTTTCCCAAGCTACTTTGGCGGTATCTCGGATATGATGTGGCTTGATTTTTCCTAAACCAAAAGGAATTTTACTGACCCAAAGGGATGGGTCTGGTTTCTTCGAGAGCTTAATAGGTCCCTTATGTTTTGTTTTACCCAATCAAGATCCCTCCTATTTTATAAAGTGAGTCTATCTCTTCACTCAAACTAACCACTCGAACAATTTATATGTGAATAATGGAATATGGCAGATTGTCACAACGGGCAGTCGGTCTACGAGTCCCCTCGCCGCTGCAGAGAGGTCTCACCAGAACACGCTGTTTCTCAGGTATCGCTGCGCTTCGTTTTGTCTATGGAATGAGCATTACATCTTTCCAACAGTTGAAAAGTATTCTGTGTAACTGATGGTAAGTGCATTGAGGATTCAAGAAATATATAGGTACTTCCAATCGTATCATGTAAGCGAATACATTACAAATTTGCTTTTCTGTATGATGCTACGTATCTTATCTAAAATAAATGTAAGGTAGAGTGTAAAGTTTTAACTGGTCGAAAACTTTTTACAAAATGTCAAGGTATATATAAGTAAGAACGTCATGAAGGGAGATTGTCACTGGTGGTGGATAAAGAAACCAGGCTTATTAAAAAAATAAAGAAAGGCAATCATCAGGCATTTAAGAAGCTATATGATCGATTTGCTGACTATTCGCTACGAACAGCTTTTGCCATTACAAAAAATCAGTCAGATGCATCAGATATCGTTCAGGAAACCTTTATTCGTGTCTATCGAAATATTGATTCCTATGATATGTCCAGATCATTTAAGGCGTGGTTTTATCAAATATTAATTAATGAGACTAGGCGGTATATGAAAAAGAAAACAAAGCAAGCAAGGAGTATCGAATCAGATCAGTTACTAGATTTTTTGCACCAACAAACAGAGGAAGCATACCATTTTGATGATTTGTATCTAGCTATGGATAAATTGGAGGAAAATCATCGCACAGTAATCATATTAAAATATTTAAACGGATTTACGGAAAAAGATATTGCGGAAGTGCTTGAGTTAAATGTGAACACAGTGAAGTCTAGGCTGTTTAAAGCTAGAAAGTAATTGAAAGGTATGATGGGAGGTGCTTCTGATGAAAGATAATAACCTGTTTGATAAACAACTAGAAGCAGAACTCAAAAGGAAAACACAGCTTGATATGGACGTCAAACAAGCGATCTGGAAAAGCATTGAGGATGAATTATTCCACTCCATTACGGAACATGATAAGAATCGACGAGGAGTATGGGTAGCTGGCATATCATTAGCGGCAGTAATGCTCATTCTATTATTTGGAGTAATGACAGAGACTGGTCAGGCTATGATACAAAACTTAAAAGATTTGTTTATTGAAGAAAAGCAAGAACAGATCGAAATGGAAGGGCAACAAGAGGAGCTAGATACGCACCTGGAAACAAACGAGGAGCTTCGCTATGTTATTTATCTCGATGATGAACGCTATAAGATGGATAAGGGTGGAGAAGCTGACCGAATTGAACTAAAAGAAGAGCTTCCAGACAGTTATCCAGATGTTTATATGGAAATTAGGAGAGAAGAAAATACCACAACAGAAGAAGTAGCTGCCGATATTAAAGAAACATTGAATAACGAAGAAATGGAAATTGTTGAAGAAACTCGAACAAAAAATCCTATAGAGGCAGAGTTGATACGTGGCAGGGGGAGCAAATATCCTGAATGGGACACTCCTATTTACCAATATTATGTTACAGATTCGATGAACGGGCAGGTTTTTGTTATTAAACAAGCGTATTTTTTAGAAGCAGCTGAAGGACATGGAGCTCGCTTCCATTATATGTTAGAAAGCTTTGAAATTGTGAAGTAGTTAATTTAAGGAGGATAATGCTATGTGTGGATTCGTAGGAGTACTATTAGATCAAGAGGTTCAATTCAGTAATGAGCATTTGGAAGAAATCAAACTAGCAAATCAGCTAATTAGACATCGAGGTCCGGATGATGATGGTAGCTAGCATGATGATCATATAGCATTAGCCTTCCGAAGGTTAAGTATTATTGATATTGATGGAGGACAGCAGCCTTTTTCTTTTGGCAAGCAACGGTATTGGATGGTTTTTAATGGTGAGATATATAACTACAAAATAGTAAAAGAGCAATTAAAGAAAAAAGGGTATCATTTTACCACCAATTCAGATACAGAGGTTGCTGCTTTCTTATTTCTAGATCAAGGTGTTGAAGGATTCTCAGAACTTCGTGGCATGTTCGCCATATTAATCTGGGATAAAGACGAGAAAAGACTTTATGGAGCTAGGGATCCTTTTGGGATCAAACCATTTTACTACTGTGAAAATGAACATGATACTGTCTTTTCATCAGAGAAAAAGTGTATCTCTTATTTAAATAAGCAGGATGTAGTTGATCAACGAGCATTTCAGCATTACTTATCGTTTCAATACGTGCCAGATCCATTAACAATAACAGAAGGGATACAACGTTTAGCGCCTGGTCATTATTTTGTTAAGGATTGGCAAAAGCCGATACAAATCTCTAGATACTTTCATGCAAGTCTGCAACCAGTGCATAAAAATGAAAGACAGCTGATGTTTGCTATACGTGAAGTATTATTTGATTCAGTGACAGCACATATGCAAAGTGATGTCCCAGTAGGTGCTTTTTTGTCTGGTGGAATTGATTCAACAATCATAGTAGCAATGGCAAAACAAATAAATCCACAAATAAAAACTTTTTCGGTAGGGTTTGACGAGGCTGGCTACTCGGAAATCGATGTAGCAAAAGAGAGTGCTGAAAAGCTTGGCGTTGAAAATATTCATCGATATATCTCAGCCCAAGCATTTGTTAGTGAACTACCAAAAATAATCTGGCATATGGATGACCCTTTAGCCGATCCAGCAAGTATTCCGCTTTATTTTGTAGCAAATGAAGCAAGAAAGCATGTTAAAGTTGTGCTTTCGGGCGAGGGTGCAGATGAATTATTTGGTGGATACAATATTTACCGAGAGGCGGAAGCATTAAGGTGCTTTCAATATATACCTAAAGGCATTATGCCACTAGTCAAACGGATCGCAGATATGATGCCAGAGGGTGTGAAAGGTAAAAGCTTTTTACAACGGGGAACTACAACACTTAAAGACAGATATATTGGCAATGCTAAGATGTTTGAAGAAGCGGAAAAACAACAGTTTATGCTGAATTATGCTAGTAACCAGTCCTATCAATCTTGGACAAAATCTTTATATAAGTGTGTAGAGGCCGCAGATCCCGTTCAAAAAATGCAATATATTGATATCCATACATGGTTATCAGAGGACATTTTAGTAAAGGCAGAACGAATGACGATGGCAAATTCATTAGAGTTACGTGTACCGTTTTTAGATAAGGCCGTTTTTGATGTTGCAAAACAAATACCCACACAATACAAGATAGCTGATGGTACGACGATGTCTATTCTAAGAAAAGCGGTGCACGATATTATTCCAGCTCATGTGCTGAATCGGAAAAAGCTCGGTTTTCCCGTACCAATGAAATCCTGGTTACGAGATGAATTATATGAGTGGGCGAAAAATTTAATTAAAACGAGTGAAACCGATCATCTAGTTGACAAATCATTTATGTTAAATTTATTGGAGTTGCATGCTGCTAATAAGGGAGAACATGCAAGAAAGCTATGGACTGTACTTGTATTTATGCTATGGCATCAGATTTTTGTAGAAAATCGGTACGAGTTCTCGGAACTTAGACGTCAAGAGACTGGGGTTAAAAGCTCTTAACAGGTTAACAGCGTTAAAAGAAAGAAGCATGATTTATCCAGCTTGATTTTGAGAGAATCTCCATACGTTTAGTCGGCAAAATTGGATTTTGGCATAGGTAATTCGTATAAAATACCTACTAGCAGTCAAACTAACAAGAGAATAGGTCGAAGGAGGCTTAATGAATGGAGTTTGCCTGGGTTTGGAAAGCGGTATTGATTGTACTAGGAGGTACATTACTTCTACGATTTGCTGGTAGAAAATCTATTTCACAAATGACCTTGACACAAACGGTTATTATGATTGGGATAGGTTCACTACTCATCCAGCCGTTAGCTGGCAAGAATATTTGGGTTACATTAGGAGTAGGAGCAGTTCTAGTACTTACGTTAATCGTTATGGAATTTGTTCAAATTAAATCAGATTTCTTTGAAAATGTTATTACAGGAAAGTCAAAATTACTTATACATAATGGTGTCATACAAGAACAACATTTGAAAAAACTACGCTTGACTGTCGATCAATTAGAAATGAACTTAAGACAGCAGAACGTCACAAGTATTCGAGATGTGCAATGGGCGACACTAGAACCAAATGGTCAAGTAGGCTTTGCCTTAAAGCCAGAGGCACAGCCAGTAACGAAGAAAGAATTTCAGGAGCTAGCTAATGAGTTGAAAAATGCGTTACAGGCAAATGCTCCGAACCAACAATTGTATGAAATAACGAAGCACCTACAAAGCTTAAATGAGCAAATGATGCAAACTTCAAATGAAGATGATCTGTTTAAAGAAGTAGAAAATCATAAGCATGACAAAAACGCATCCCCCCCACGCCGTTTAGATTAACCTAATAGGTGCGGAAGTTATCTCCTCTAGATTTTAAAGAATATGGAGCACGGACAAAAGAATTTTTAGCGATGTAAAACCCAAACTTTATCTGAAATATTTTAGATGATGTTTGGGTTATTGTTTTGGAGACAGGTAGTTCATTCGTCGCTTAGTCAAATGCTTCGCTTTCCGCGAGCGCGTCTTCAGAACGCGATTTTCCCGTTACTTCAAATAATAAAGGTAAACAAAAACCCCAACAGATTGAAGTTTCACTTTATTCATCATCGGTATTTTTCGTATGGATGTAGATGGTTGAACTATGGTAATGCTTGGATGTGCGAATATCTACAGTAGCGGCCTTAATAAAGGACCATGCTAAAAGTGCCATGATGAAAATAACAGGAAAAGCTGCCACGATACTTGCTGTTTGTAATGTTTCCAAATCGCCGACAAACATGAGTACCATTGGAAGAAGACATAGGGTAAATGCCCAAAATAGCCGATTCCACCGAAGCGGTTCAGATTGAATTTTCTTTTGCACCACAGCTGCCAAAATGAATGATGAGGAATCAAAGGTAGTTGCTAAAAATATAATGGCCAATACCGTAAAAACACCAATCATCATTTTAGCTAATGGCAGCTGTTCTAAAATAGCAATAATTGCGGCAGGCGCACCATGTTCATTCATAAAACCGATCACATCAAATTGTCCGCTTAATTGTAAATACAACCCGAAATTTCCGAGAATACCGAAAAACAAAATGGAGCCGAAAGTTCCGTATATCATAGTTCCTAAAACCATCTCACGTATGGTACGTCCTCTGGAAATACGTGCAACAAATAATCCAACAAACGGTGCGTAGACAACCCACCATGCCCAATAAAATACCGTCCAGGATTCAGGAAATCTTGTTTCTTCAAATCCAGCTAAATTAGCGAATGGCTCAAGCCAGGTAGCCATTTTAAAAAAGCTATCGGCTACCTGTCCGACACTAGTAAAAGTAGTCTCGGTAATGAAAAGTGTAGGTCCAAAGATAAAAACAAATAAAAGGACAAAAATGGCAAGCCATAAGTTAATATCACTTAGTACTTTAATTCCCTTTGTAAGGCCGGAATAGGCACTGATAGCAAAAATTAGTGTGCAAATCAACATAACGATAGCTTTTAGACCTAAGGTGACAGGAATGCCGGTTAAGTTGTTGATTCCTTCTGCGATCATAGGTGTGCCTAAGGCTAACGTAGTACCAGCACCGCCTAATAATCCAAACATAAACAGTACATCAATGATAATGCCAATTGGCGTATCAATCCATTTTCCAATGACAGGTCTGACCGCTTCACTAATTTTTAATACAGATGTCTTACGAACATAATAAAAGTAGGCAATAGGTAATGCCGGTAATGTATAAATCGCCCAAGCTATTGGGCCCCAATGAAATATACCATAGGAGGCTGCCCACGGAATTGCTGCTGCCGACTCAGGAGCTATACCGAATGGGGGTCCTTGATAGTAATAGGCCCACTCGATCATTCCCCAATAGAGAATACTCGATCCTATTCCCGCTGCAAATAGCATGGCCGCCCAAGAGAAACTCCCGAACTCTTTATCGTCCTGCTTCGTTCCTAACTTAATATTACCGTATTTACTAATGGCAACATATAAAAGAAAAACAAAACATAATAAGCCAAGTGCTAAGTAGAGGAACCCGAACTTACCAGTCATAAAGCTGTTAGCTGCATTGACAAGCTCCGCACCGGCCTCTGGGAAGAAGATTAAGGGTAAACATACACATAATAAAAGAATTAAAGCACTGATAAATGTACGCCAATCGATTAGCTTTGTCTTCATAAAGAATCATCCTTTCTACCATCAATATGTAGTATTCTTATTATCTGATGTTACAGAACGGGGATAAAAATTTATTTTGTTCCATCGACAAACCATGGAGATGCCCTTACTCCTTCTCGGATAAGCGTACAGGTCATAACAAAGCACCAAAATTGAAGTATTGCTTTAAATGGAGGTAAACTTACTTGAATAAGGGTTTACTACTGCATATCAATCTGATCGTATGTATTAAGATTTACACATAGGAATAATTCATACATTAGATTTTTGTCTTGAATATCTGATCAGAAGAAATCTAATATACAAGGTTGTAAGACGTCTATGACTGTTAGCCTGTTCTCTATCATAGGGAATATTTTCTATTAAATTTTTAAAGCAGTTTCTAGCGTTGTTTTATCTCAATTTTGACCGTTTTTGAACGTTCTGTCGTCTCTATTTTTTCGCTAAAATGATTGCATTCCGGAATGTTATATGCTAAGCTTTTAACACAATATATCGTAAAACTATCAGGAAACAAATACTATATATAGTGTTTTTATGACATTTAAGTAACCGATTTCGTGTTAGAAAATTGAGATTGTTGAGAACCCAAAAGGATCAAGAATTCTATCCTCACGAGATACAGCGGTTTTTTATTTTTGCATGATAATTATTAAAATTATTAGATATTCATTTTTTACTAGGATCTGTTTCATGTCCTGCGAAAAAGGTTAATGACAGGAGCGTATCTCTTACTAGATCGCTGAACAGGATTTAGAAGCAGTTAAAGGGAGGATTATAGATGATCATTGAATTGACATCGAATAAAGAGAAACTTATAGAAGTAATTGATAATGCTGCGCAAGGACTAGCTATTCACACAGAAGCATACAAGCAAAAAGCGTTTAAAACCATACATGAGGATACACCAATTGAAAAAGCAATTGATATGCTTGTTAAAAATGCATTGGAAAATATTGATGAATCTGAACCAGAATGGACATATCTAGCAAGCCGTATTTATTTACAAGAACTGTATCGTCAAGCAGGTGAGAATCGTCAATATGATGGACATGCAAAGTATGGCGATTTCTACGCATTATTAAACATGCTTACGGATAAAAAGATTTATAAGCCTACATTACTTGATACGTATACAAAAGAAGAGATTGATTATTTTGCACAACAAATAAACGCAGCAAAGGATTTATCATTTACATATCTAGGATTATATACGTTAGCAACTCGTTACCTTGCAACGGATCATGATAAGAACGTTTTTGAACTTCCGCAAGAACGTTGGATGGTTATTGCAATGACGTTAATGCAACACGAGGATAAGGCACATCGTACGGAACATGTCTTGGAAGCTTATTGGGCACTAAGCAATCTCTATATGACAGTTGCTACACCGACACTTGCGAACGCAGGTAAGACTCATGGCCAACTTTCAAGCTGTTTTATTGATACAGTAGATGATAGCTTACAATCAATTTACGACAGTAACACAGACATTGCTAAGCTATCGAAAAACGGTGGTGGAATTGGCGTATATATGGGTAAGATTCGTAGCCGCGGTAGCTCTATTAAAGGATTTAAAGGTATGTCGAGTGGTGTTGTCCCATGGATTAAACAATTAAACAATACAGCAGTAAATGTGGATCAGCTAGGAACCAGAAAAGGTGCAATTGCTGTATATTTAGATGTTTGGCATCGTGATATTGAAGCATTCCTTGATCTTAAGCTAAATAATGGGGATGATCGCATGCGTGCCCATGATATCTTTACAGGTGTAACACTTCCAGACCTATTTATGGAACAGGTAGAAAAACGTGAAGACTGGTATTTATTTGATCCACATGAAGTTCGGCAAGTAATGGGCTATTCATTAGAGGACTTTTATGATGAAGCAAAAGGAAACGGTACGTGGCGTGAAAAATATCAAGAATGTGTGGAATCCGATCAGTTAACAAAGCGAAAAATACCAGCGATCGATATTATGAAGCGCATTATGAAGTCACAGCTTGAATCAGGTACACCATTTATGTTTTACCGTGATGAAGTAAATCGTCAGAACAGTAATAGTCATAATGGAATGATCTATTGTTCTAATCTATGTACAGAAATTACACAAAACCAATCTCCATCTGAATTTATGGAGGAATTTCTTGAAGGTGAGAGCACGATCGTCAAGAAATATCAATCAGGAGATTATGTGGTTTGTAATTTAAGTTCGATTAATTTGGGTAAGGCTGTTCCAGACGAAATATTAGAACGGTTAATTAAAATTCAAGTGCGTATGTTAGATAATGTGATAGATATCAATAATTTACCGATTATGCAGGCGCAGTTAACGAACAAAAAATACCGTGCTATCGGACTTGGAACATTTGGTTGGCACCATTTATTAGCAAGAAAGAATTTGCAATGGGAAACCGATGAAGCAGTAAACTATGCGAATGATCTATACGAAAAAATTGCTTTCTTGACAATTAAGTCCAGCATGGAATTAAGTAAAGAAAAAGGAAGCTATCCAGCGTACGAAGGCAGTAAGTGGAGCTCAGGAGAATATTTTGATTTGAAGGGTTATCATAAAGGCGAGTGGCTAACATTAAAAGAAGCTGTTAAAGAACACGGTATGCGTAACGGCTATTTAATGGCAGTTGCACCGAACTCAACAACAGCAATGATTGCTGGCTCAACAGCTAGTATTGACCCAATCTTCAAGCCGTTCTATAACGAAGAGAAGAAGGATTTTAAAATTCCTGTCACTGCACCAGATTTAACGCATGAGACATATAATGTATATCGACGTTCTGCTTATATTGTGGATCAGCGTTGGTCTGTAAAACAAAATGCTGCAAGACAAAAGCATATTGATCAAAGTCTATCATTTAATTTTTATGTTCCGAATACGATTAGAGCTTCCGTGTTACTGGACCTTCATTTACAAGCTTGGAGAGAGGGCTTAAAAACTACCTATTACGTTCGATCCACCTCAAGTGAAGTTGAGGAATGTGAGTGGTGTCAAAGTTGAGGGCGTTAATTGCGTACTTGACATATAGTGGTAATACACAAGAAGTAGCTACGATTATTGAAGATGCCTTAAATCAGGAAGGGTTTACTACGGCGGTTCACCGAATTGGAATTGACCCGCCGATACGTCCGTCCGAATATGATATACTATTTATCGGCACCTTTACTTGGGATAAAGGAAGTACACCAGAGGAAGTAAAAGATTTTATACTGGAAGTAGGCTATAAACCAAGTAATGTTGCCATATTTGGAACGGGAGATACACAGTTTGGCGGAGACGACTTATTTTGTAGAGCAGTTGATAAATTAAGTCATTTTTATAACAGTCCATGGCAGGGGTTGAAGGTTGAACAATCCCCACGTGGTTTACAAGAATCAAAAGTGAAAGACTGGGTGGAAGGAGTACTGCATCATGTCAAAAGTCATGCTTGAAAAAGCGAAAACATTAGAGCCACTAAATCCAAATAAGTCCACGGGGATTTTTGGAGGTAAATCAAGTGGTATTCTGAATTGGAATGATATTGCTTATCCACACTGGTATAAAATGTACAAGCGACTTGTCGGAAATTATTGGCAAGCAGATGAAGTGAATATGCAGAGCGATATCAAACAATTTCCTTCTTTATCAGAAGAAGAACAAGATGCATATCTAAAAATTATTGGATTGTTATCAACATTAGATGCACCACAAACGAGAACAGCATTATTACTATCTTTATATGCAACAGATCCATCGGTTCAATCGATTATGGCAGTAATCGCACAGCAGGAAGCTGTGCATAATGAAAGTTATTCCTATGTTCTATCCTCTGTTGTCTCACTAGACGAACAGAATAAGTCCTTTCAATTAGGAAGAAAGGATCCCATTTTACTTAAACGTAATGAAAATCTAATTAAGCAATATAACGCATTTGTTGAAGAGCCATCGATTGAAAATATTTTAAAAACGATGGTCTATACATCGCTATTAGAAGGGATGTTCTTCTATTCCGGCTTTGCATTTTTCTATAATCTAGCACGCCATAATAAGATGGTTGGAACTTCTACGATGATCAGTTATATTAATAGGGATGAGTTAGAGCATGGTCGATTTATTTCGGAGCTATTCCGTGCGACATTAGCTGAAAATCCAGAATATAACACGGAATCATTTACACAATGGGTATATGATCACTTCAAAGAGTCCGTAGAATTAGAGATTGAATGGTCTAACTATGTATTAGGTAATGTAGAAGGCATTGATTTAGATGAAATGGCAGGTTATATAAAATATCGTGCAAATAAAATGCTTCGTATGATGGGGTTACAAGATATTTATCCAGATCACTTGGATAATCCACTAAAATGGATTAGAGCTTATGTGGATAATTTTGATGGAACAAAAACAGATTTCTTTGAACAGAAATCACGTCAATATACTAAGACAAGTGACCTAAACGGATTTGATGATTTATAAAAAAGAAATCGACGATATCGCCGATTCCTCAAGCTGTCGAGAAATTCGACAGCTTATTTTATAAGTTAAGAAAGTATAAAATAGTGCAATGACTGCGTTAAGCCAAGTAGTTATTTTGAAATGTTTGATGTCTATTGGCAATGCTCCGACTAATTACTT
>NZ_CANMAB010000094.1:0-16819 GCF_947495635.1 uncultured Virgibacillus sp.
AAATATTGAAAAAAGTAAAAAAAGTGATACGCCCTAAATTGGCGTACCACTTTTTTCAGTTACTGGGTTTTGTCCCAACCCCTTTTTTGATAGTCTAGGAATTATAAAATGTGCCCATGTGGGTGGATAAATATTGGCGTGTTGAGTCGCGTAAAGTGCAAGCACCGAGAAACGAGGCGATTTCACAAATCGCCTTAATCTAATTCATTCATCGGCTCGAAAGCTCACCGTGATTTCTTTATCTCCGTTGACTTGCTCCAGTCGCTACGTTTCTAATCGGACACTTGCGCTCTAAAATATACGAGACTCCTGCGGGATAACATGATTATTGTATTTTGCGTAAAAAGCTGTTTTTTTATCCCCGCTCTTTATGACTTAAATAAAATCGTCAGATGCTTTTTTTTCTGTATATAAACGAAATTTTCCGGTAGCATGACGTTGTTTCGTTTTGTGCTCAATTCGTTCATAACATAATTGGCAAAGGTACATATGGATTCGCCTGTTTCTTAATCGTTTCGCTTCAAAGGAATGATCATCAATACTTTCTATATTGTCGCAAATTGTACATTTAACTTGCATAATTTCACCTCAACGTAAAAAAATAGGCTTAAGATTATTGTCGACAATATCATCATTATTTGTCATCATAATCTAATCTTAGTGTAACACAATGTGGACCTGAAAAAGAAGTATGTCATGTTTGATGATTGGTGGAATAGGGTAAATACCTCATAAATAAGTAAAAGAAAGGGCGATTTGATGAAGAAAGGATATTTGTATTCTGCTGGTGCAGCTGGTGTGATTGGTGCAACAATGGCAGGATATTTTTTAAAGAATAAAGATAATCGGCAAAAAGTAAAAGACAAAATAACAAATTATCAAAATGGAATACGTACTACTTTTGAAGATGCTGGTGTACCGGATCAATCAGAAAACCAGGATCTAGCACAATTAGAAAACGCTAAAATGGTTTCAGAAGGCTCTCAATTTGGAGTTCAATACTATACAGAGCATAAAGATAATAATGCCATTGAGCATCAACAATAAGGATAAAGAGTTTCCGTAATAGTCGGAAACTCTTTTATTATTCATTATTATGATGATTAGATTGTTCTTCTTCTGTATCTTCTAGCTTTTGTTTTTCGTCCTCGGGTATTACTTCTTTATTTTGATCCGGTTCCTGAGGTCTGTCATCGCTGATTGGAAAATCTGGCATATACCTTCCTACAATTGCAGCAAGTTCATCTACAACGCCATGGACTGGGTGTCCTTGTCTAATTTTAT
Organism: uncultured Virgibacillus sp.; assembly: GCF_947495635.1. Classification (NCBI taxonomy): domain Bacteria; kingdom Bacillati; phylum Bacillota; class Bacilli; order Caryophanales; family Bacillaceae; genus Virgibacillus; species uncultured Virgibacillus sp. Next base: position 1,285 of record NZ_CANMAB010000094.1, read on the forward strand.
TTGCCATTCCTCTAATTCTTTCTGTCATATCTGCATCCGCTACAACAACCGCTGTTTTTCCATAAGGATCATGATAAAGAGCTTCTAACACACTATATTTTATCGTGCCTACTCTCGATCGATCGAGGTCTTTATCTACATCAATCCCTACAACTGCATAGGGGCCAGCTACAACAGATGTCGCGTCTTCAACGTTAGGAACGTCACTTGCAATATTTGCAAGGTGATCTGCGATTTCTGTATTTGTAAGGTTTTTTTGTTCGTGAGGGTCCGAATTCTTTACCTGAATCATTTGATTGTCTTTCTCTTCATTCGATAATGGCTCTTCTTGACTTTGCTGCTGACATGCTGCCAATATAAATATATTAGCAAGTAATATTAAACCTATTCGCCATCTCATTAGAAATTCCTCCATCCATAATAAAAACGATTACTGTTATTTTGGATGAAATAATATAAATTATACAAAACGGTAAGATATTGAGGGTTATTTACGAAAACTATGATAAAGATAGTATTAGAAAAAATTACTTCGGCAAAGAACAAAAGCGCAAACGCCCGAATAGAAACGTAGTAACTGGAGCGAGTCAACGAAGATAAAGGATTACGGTGTGCTTGTGAGCCGATGATGACTTAGATTAGGGCGATTCATGAAGTCGCCTCGTTTCTGAAGGCTGGTGCTGGACGCGGCTCAACACGCCAAGATTTATTCACATGGGAAAATTTATAATTTCCCTGCTTATAAAAAAGGTTGTCGCAACAATGTGCACAACCTTCAAAATCATTCGGTAACTTTTTAATAAAGTTTTTCATCACTGCTTTCCCATTATTTCTTTCCGTTGTTCTATGGTCAAATAGAAAGAAGAAGATGTCTAAGTTAGTGTTACTTTATTTTTATAGCAGTAATATGTTTAATAGGATTATCCTTGTTGGAACCGTCTTGATAATATAAATGAACCGGTCCGTCTTCTTTAAGAGGTTTTCCATCCCGAGCGAATAGAAAATAACTATGGTATAAATCATCAATGGAAATAGGGATTTCTTTACTATCAGTAACTAAAATTGCACCCGATGCATCCTTGCTAATTTCTGCATTATCAAGAAAATGACCTATTGGCATCACGTAAGAGCTTTCCAAGATTTTTTCGCGCTCGTATTTTTTAATACTTCTATTTACGGGTGGTTTTATATTTTGTTGATAGACCTCTTGGCTCCATCTTTGAGAAGCACGTTCTAATTCGTCTTGATCATTGGTATCAACTGGTTTTTCTGTAAAAGCTTTCTCTAGTTCTATTTTTCTGTCATCGAATATCCACACTGTTGGATCTAATGTAATGGGATACGCTACTTTCCCGTTTATTGGTACGATCATATTTATCACCTCTTAAAAGTTGTCCTTCTTAAGGATAGCAGACCTATACTAATTTTTCACTTCTAAGATTATGATTTTCTTTAATTTTATTTGCATTTTATTGATGCTAACGATAATATAATATAGAGAAGGAAGCTTATTTTTGGAGGGGATAGATTTGATTCATGAGGTGACAGTAAATCATCGCGAAAAAGCCCATGCCCTTCTTAAGGCTGATGCTGACAAAATTTTGCGACTAATAGAAGTTCAAATAGATAACCTAACAATGCCACAATGTCCTTTATACGAAGAAGTTCTCGATACACAAATGTTTGGGCTTTCCAGGGAAATTGATTTTGCTGTTCGTTTGAACTTAATCAGCGAAGATGAAGGTAAAGCACTCCTTGAAAATTTGGAGAGGCAGTTAAATATTCTGCATGAAGCAGCGCAGAAATCCGTGTGATAGTAACGTCACGAGATTAGTTGCGGGTTGAACGAAGATGCAAAAACTTTGCCTACAAACTAAAACGGCAAGGTTTTTTTGTTTAAACACAATGTAAATAGGTAAGTGAGTAGCTTCATACCCTGCGATAAGACATAATAAATATAGAATTTATAGAAAACAATACCGCTTGTAATACATAAAAGTAGGGAGAAGGAAAATGGTACAGAAATTAAAAAATTATGATTTTACTTTAATGATTACCCCAATCCTCTTAGCTGCATTTGGATTAGTAATGATTTATAGTGCGAGTATGGTATTCGCAGTAGTAAATGAGTATAAACCTACGCATTATTTGGGCTTACAATCTGTTAGATTTGCAATGGGATTAGGAGCATTTATAGTTTGCTGTATTTTCCCTTATAAGTATTACCAAAAATTAATAAAACCAATCATATTAGGTATCATTTTATTATTAATAGCTGTGTTATTGTTTGGTTCAAATGTAAACAATGCTCAGTCATGGATATTTGGAATACAGCCTGCTGAGTTTGCTAAACTTGCACTAATTATGTACCTAGCTTCTGTTTATTCGAAAAAACAAGAATATATTGATCAGTTTAGTAAAGGAGTACTTCCACCGCTTATACTAACAGGCATAATTTTAGGCTTAGTCGTCCTTCAGCCTGATATTGGAACAGCATCAATTATCTTTTTGATTGCATGTTCCGTAATTTTTAGTTCAGGAATTCGATTAAAACACTTGCTGATATTAATAGGTATTGGTGTTGCATTATTATTATTTGCAATACCATATATGATAACAGACGAAAGGCTTTCCCGTTTTACAGGAGCATATCAGCCCTTTCAAACACCCGATTCTCATGGCTATCAATTAATTCAGTCCTATCTGGCGATAGGTAATGGTGGTATTTTGGGAGAAGGGCTCGGGCAAAGTGTTCAAAAGCTCGGCTATTTAACCGAGGCTCATACTGATTTTATTATGGCAATTGTTGCTGAAGAGCTTGGTTTTTTAGGGGTGGTTATCGTTATAGGAATGTTAGCCATTATTGTTTTACGCGGAATTTTTATCTCGCGAAAAACAAAAGACAGCTTTGGAGCATTATTAGCTATAGGTATATCGTCAATGGTAGGTTTGCAGGCTATTATTAATTTAGGAGCAATTAGTGGTTTACTTCCTATCACAGGAGTTCCACTTCCGTTTGTAAGCTATGGTGGTTCGTCTCTATTGGTATTAATGATATCGATGGGGGTTTTAAATAATATAGCAATGCAAGTAAAGAAGAGAGAACAAGAACCAGCAACCGAACAACAGAATAATGATAGTAAAGTACTTTATACTAATCGAGGAGGAAAAACATGGAAGAACAACTTAAGCAGATAAACAAAATATTAGTTGCAAACCGAGGAGAGATAGCAATACGTGTTTTTCGGGCTTGTACTGAATTAAACATCCGGACAGTTGCTATTTATTCTAAGGAGGATTCTAGCTCTTACCATCGGTATAAAGCGGATGAAGCGTATCTTATCGGTGAAGGAAAGAAGCCAATTGAGGCTTACCTTGATATTGAAGGCATTATTAAGCTCGCAAAAAAAGTTGGTGTGGATGCGATTCACCCTGGGTATGGTTTTCTTTCGGAGAATATTTTATTTGCGAAACGTTGTGAAGAAGAAGGAATCATTTTTATTGGTCCCACAAGTAAGCATCTCGATATGTTTGGGGATAAGGTAAAAGCACGAACACAAGCGATTAATGCAGGAATTCCTATTATACCAGGAAGCGATGGGCCAGTTACTTCTTTAGAAGAAGTAGAAGAATTCACTACGCAGCATGGCTTTCCAATTATAATAAAGGCATCACTTGGTGGTGGCGGTCGAGGTATGCGCATCGTACGCAGTGAACAAGGACTTGCAGAAGCGTATGACCGTGCGAAATCTGAAGCAAGGGCTGCTTTCGGAAATGATGAGATCTATGTTGAAAAATTAATTGAGAATCCAAAGCATATTGAGGTGCAAATAATTGGTGACCATGCTGGTAATACAATTCACCTGTTTGAAAGAGATTGCTCTGTCCAGCGAAGACACCAAAAGGTAGTAGAAGTAGCACCTAGTACATCATTGCCTGACAAATTACGGATGGAAATATGTAATGCAGCAGTACACCTAATGGACAATGTTCAATATGTTAATGCTGGAACAGTAGAATTTCTTGTAACAGAAAATGAATTTTACTTTATAGAAGTAAATCCACGTGTTCAAGTAGAGCATACGATAACTGAAATGATTACGGGTGTGGATATTGTTCAGACACAAATTAAGGTAGCTGAAGGAAGAAACTTACATGATACTTCTATTGGCATACCGGAACAAGATAAATTGGTTACAAATGGTTTTGCTATTCAATCTCGGGTAACTACAGAAGATCCCTTAAATAATTTTATGCCTGACACAGGAAGAATCATGGCATATCGAACTGGTGGGGGATTTGGAGTTCGATTAGATGCAGGTAATGGGTTTCAAGGAGCAGTCATCTCACCTCATTACGACTCACTCTTAGTAAAGGTATCTACTTGGGCACTAACATTTGAGCAAGCTGTACAAAAAATGGTCAGAAACTTAAAAGAATTCCGGATACGTGGAATTAAAACAAATATTCCTTTTTTAGAAAATGTCATCTTACATGAGAATTTTCTTTCAGGTGTTTATAATACGACCTTTATCGACCAAACACCGGAGCTATTCGTTTTTCCGAAACGAAAGGACCGAGGTACAAAGATGTTAACCTATATTGGTCATACGACTATTAATGGGTTAGATGCATCAGGGAAGAAGGCAAAACCATCTTTTTCAAAATTACAAATTCCTAAATTTGACTCAGCAGAGAAAATCCCTGATGGCACAAAACAAATTCTTGATCAGCAAGGACCTGAAGGACTTGCAAATTGGTTGAAAGAGCAAAAGGAAGTCTTATTAACTGATACGACATTCCGTGATGCCCATCAATCTTTATTAGCAACGAGGGTTAGAACAAAGGATTTGTATCAAATTGCTGAGCCGACAGCACGATTATTACCAAATTTATTCTCCGTAGAAATGTGGGGTGGAGCGACCTTTGATGTTGCTTATCGTTTCCTAAAAGAAGATCCATGGGAACGTCTGTTAAAGCTTCGAGAAAAAATGCCAAACGTACTTTTTCAAATGTTGCTACGTGCAAGTAACGCGGTAGGGTATAAAAATTATCCAGATAATTTAATTAAAGAATTTGTTGAAAAAAGTGCTACTGCAGGAATAGATGTTTTCCGAATTTTTGATAGCTTGAATTGGGTTGAAGGAATGCAATTAGCAATCGAGTCCGTTCGCGAAAATAACAAAATTGCTGAAGCCACAATGTGTTACACTGGAGATATATTAGATATTGGCCGTTCTAAATATGACATAGAATATTATAAAAAACTTGCTAAATCATTAGAGGATTCTGGTGCCCACATACTAGGTATTAAAGATATGGCTGGATTATTAAAACCGGAAGCGGCATATCAATTGATTTCAACCTTAAAAGAGACTGTTGATTTACCAATTCATTTGCACACGCATGATACAAGTGGAAATGGAATTTATTTATACGCTCGAGCAATAGATGCAGGTGTTGATGTTGTAGACGTTGCTGCTGGGCCAATGGCTGGGTTAACATCACAGCCAAGCGCACAAACACTATATCATGCGTTAGAATCCCATTCGAGACAGCCAAAGGTAAATGTTTCTGCTTATGAAAAACTTTCGCATTATTGGGAAGGGATTCGAGACTATTATCGTGACTTTGAAAGTGGTATGAAATCACCGCATACAGAAATATATATGCATGAAATGCCTGGTGGACAATATAGTAATCTAAAACAGCAAGCCAAGGCAGTCGGTTTAGAAGACAGATGGAATGAAGTAAAAGCAATGTTTAGGCAAGTAAATGATATGTTTGGCGATATTATTAAGGTAACTCCTTCCTCAAAAGTTATTGGTGACATGACATTATTCATGGTACAAAATAATTTAACAGAAGATGATATTTATGAACGAGGGGAATCTATCGACTTCCCTGATTCGGTAATAGAATTTGCTCAAGGCTATATTGGACAACCATATCAAGGGTTTCCTCAAGAATTGCAACGCATTATTCTAAAGGGTAAGGAACCAATTAAGGTACGTCCAGGCGAACTACTAGATCCGATCGATTTTACCCAATTAAAAGAAACGTTATTTAAGACACTAGATCGTCAGGTTACTAGTTTTGATTTGATATCACATGCATTATATCCAAAGGTATTTATGGATTACAATAAATTCTACGATACATATGGAGATATGTCGGTTTTAGATACACCAACTTTCTTCTATGGTATGAATCTAGGTGAAGAGATAGAAGTAGAAATCGAACAAGGAAAGACGCTAATTGTAAAGCTTGTATCGATATCTGAAGCAAGGGCAGATGGTACTAGGGTTATCTATTTTGAGTTAAATGGACAAACACGTGAAATTGTCGTTAAGGATGAAAGTATCCAGTCAGAATTAGAAATAAAGCCAAAGGCGGATAAAGGAAATGATAAGCATATCGGAGCAACAATGCCTGGTACGGTTATTAAGGTTTTAAGAAATGTTGGTGAAAAAGTAGATAAAGGTGATCATATTTTAATAACCGAAGCTATGAAAATGGAAACAACTGTTCAAGCACCTTTTACAGGTACAATTAAGAATATATACGTCAGTGACGCCGATACGATCGAAGTAGGAGATTTGCTCATCGAATTTGATTAAATGGGATACCACTTGATTAATAGGGTGTTGGTCAGCGCTACTTGACGTAGCTTGTTACTATGTGAATAGCTGTGCCAAAAGTGTACCTGAAATAAAAAATCTCAAGGAAATTTTTTTCCTTGAGATTTTTTTATGCAAATAATTGACATAAACAGTTTCCATATTAAGTTGATGAAATATTGGGCTTATCTTGCGTTTGCTTTTCATACTTACCACTTCTTGTTGCTAGCAAAACAAAATAACTCAGCATGCCAAAATAAAGAGAAATTACGAGTGCATGTAAAAGTGCCGTACCTAGATGTAGTCGAGTAAAGATTATCATTGCTCCAAAGAATACTTGTAAGGAGATAAATGATAATGTTATGATCCAACCCCAATACATAATATGGTTGGAACGATAATTTTTAATCATTTGTATAAAAGCTATTACTGTCCATATAAATAATATTGCCGCAGCTAATCGATGTCCCATTTGAATCCATTGAGGTATAGTATATTCTGAGAAAGCAAATGGAGCATTATTATTACAGAATGGCCATCCACCACACACCAGATTAGATTCAGTATGGCGCACAAGGGCGCCAGTATAAACAACCAACATAGTGTATATCGTTAATGCATATATTTCGATACGATGAAACCTCTTAATAAATAGAGATTTAGCATCGAATTTTTGGTCAACCTCAAAAACGAGAAGCATAAGCAAAAAGACGGAAGCAAAGGAAATTAGCGAAATGCCAAAGTGTGCAGCTAATACAAAGTCAGATTGCCCCCATTTCACTGCTGCAGCCCCAATAAGTGCTTGAAGAATTAAAAAAAATAATGAAAGAAATGACAAGAACTTCACTTCACGAATATGGCCAATATGTCTCCAAGCTAATACTGCCAAGCCCAATACTGCAAAACCAACAATACCTGTGACCATACGGTGACTTAATTCAATTATTAACTCTGGTGTAATCGTAGTTGGTATTATTTCTCCTTCACATAATGGCCAACTATCTCCACATCCGTCAGCTGATCCTGTTTTCGTTACAAGTGCACCACCTAATAAAACGAACATCATACCAATGGTTGCCACGACAGATAACCACTTTAAGATTTTGATCATTAGTAAATCCTCACTTTATGTAATTTGAAAAATAGTATGTTTACAAATCCGATAGATTTATCATAATATTAATACCTGAGAAAAAGCAATGGTTTGCCTCAAAAATGGATTGTGTTGACACACAATTGTAATAGTATCATGTTTTGTTTTTCTTTTCACTATAGAAAATATAAAAAACGCTTGCATTGTTGTCTGTTGTTTGCTAGAAATAGTGTAGGGGAGTTTGATATACTTACCATCATTACGCGAAAATAACTACCATCCTACATAGCCAATTCTTTATTGTTTTAAAATGATTCACAAAATCGTCACAAAAATATGAGTGAATTACAGTAAAATAATTACTAGGTAGTTATTAGATTGTAAAACAATTCCATGATACAATTAATTTTTGGGGATACTTTGTTTTTATTGGATTTTCCACTAAAGTATACCTTGTCTCATTATGCCTTTTGGTAGGCGCTTGAAGGGGGGATATGAATGGATAAAGCAGAGACACCTACATCAACGGTTGTAAGCAATGCTGGTGTTTCCGACGATAAACGTTCCAACACGTTACTTGCAGATATTAAGTCATTGATCAAAGTTGGAATCATTAATTCCAATTTAATCACTGTATTTGCAGGTTTCTGGTTAGCGCTATATTTTACCGGATCTTCTTTTACAGATTATATTGGAACATTTATATTAACAATGGTAGGAAGTGCACTAGTGATTGCCGGAGGGTGTATGTTAAATAATTGGTACGATGCTGATATTGATCCAATTATGACAAGAACGAAATTACGCCCAACCGTAACCGGAACCATTTCACTTCAAGCTGTTCTTACACTTGGTATCGTTACCACATTAATAGGATTTGGACTACTCCTGTTTACAACTATTGAAGCGGTATTATTTGCGTTTATTGGTTGGTTTGTATACGTTGTTCTCTATACGATGTGGTCTAAAAGAAAGTATACGCTGAATACAGCAATTGGTAGTTTTTCTGGGGCAGCACCACCTTTAATTGGCTGGGCGGCAGTAGAACCGAATTTTCATATTGTTCCATTTATTCTGTTTTTAATTATGTTTATTTGGCAGACTCCACATTTTCTTGCATTAGCAATGAGAAAAAGTAAAGAATATAAAGCAGCAGGTATACCAATGCTACCAGTAGTACATGGTTTTGAATTCACGAAACGTCAAATTGTAATTTACATTGCATGTTTATTACCATTACCGTTTTACCTAGCTTCGTTGGGAACAACGTTCATGGTTATTGCTACTTTACTTAATGTTGGATGGCTAGCAATTGGTATCAGTGGATTCTTTATGAAAAATGATCTGAAATGGGCAAACATCATTTTTATTTATTCATTGAATTATTTAACTATCTTATTTTTAATGATGGTTCTAGTAACATGGAACTCTCCATTTAGTTAATTCGTCCTTAATTTAATTTATATATAAGGAGCATCAAGAAAAGAAAGAGAGGTATGGATACATGAAAGGTTGGATGGGAAAATTCAAATCTGTATTCCTTTTAAGTTTACTTGCACTTGTCCTTGCTGGGTGTGGGAAAGAAAACTTAACTGCCCTTGTACCAAAAGGGTATGGAGCAGAGTCTTCCATGAATTTAATTATTCTATCATCAATTATTATGTTATTTGTGTTTGTTATCGTATTTTTGGTTTATGTAATTACACTTGTCCGTTTTCGCAAAAAGAAGGGACAGGAAAATTTCATACCAAAGCAAGTAGAGGGCAACAAAACCTTGGAAACAGTATGGACAGTTATTCCAATTATTTTAGTGCTTGTGCTTGCAGTACCAACCGTTGCTGCTACATTTGATTTGGCAGATACATCCAAATCAAAAGATGGTATCAACATTGATGTTACTGGTAATCAATACTGGTGGCACTTTAGTTATGCTGGTGAAGAAATTCAAACAAGTCAGGATTTATACATTCCAACAGGAGAAAAAGTATATCTAAATATGCAATCATCAGATGTAATCCATTCATTATGGGTACCAAGTATCTCTGGTAAGATGGATGTTAACCCTGAAAATGTCAACACCATGTATATTGAAGCAAAAGAAGAAGGGGTTTACTGGGGCAAATGTGCAGAGCTATGCGGACCTTCACATTCCTTGATGGATTTTAAAGTTATTGCTGTTAGTCCAGAAGAATATGATCAATGGGTTGAAGACATGCAAGGTGTTGATCCAGAAGCGCAGCCTCAAGATGCAGTGGCTCAAGATGGTAAGGCAGCATTTGAGGAAAATAACTGTATGAGCTGTCACGCTATTGGTTCTTCGCCAAATGCGGTAGGTCCAAACTTAACCAACTTTGGTGATCGCTCTAGAATAGCTGGTATTTTGGAACCAACAAAAGAGAAGTTAGTTAATTGGATTATGGATCCTGAATCCATAAAACCAGGGAACAAAATGACGAATAATTACCCTGAACTATCTAAAGAAGAAGCAAGTAATATCGCAGAGTATTTGCTGCAATTGCAGCCATCTGAGATAACTCCAGAGAGTGCAGGAAACTAATTAAACTAAAGGGTGGAAGAAGTAAAAGGGAGGTTTAAAATTTGAGTATTGCAGCTGCTCAAAAGAAAGGCTTCGGTGCTGTTATTTGGGATTATTTAACCACAGTCGATCATAAGAAAATTGCGCATTTGTATTTATTCGGCGGTGGCTTCTTTTTCCTACTTGGCGGACTTGAAGCATTGTTTATTCGTATACAACTGATTAAACCTGAGAATGATTTTTTAAGTGCAGGTTTATATAATGAAATGATAACGATGCATGGTACGACTATGATATTCCTTGCAGCTATGCCATTATTGCTAGGAATAATGAACGCTATTATGCCCTTACAGATTGGGGCACGAGATGTAGCCTTTCCATTTTTAAATTCACTTGGGTTTTGGCTATTTATGTTTGGTGGGGTTCTTTTAAACTGTAGCTGGTTCCTCGGAGGCGCTCCTGATGCAGGTTGGACTGCCTACACACCATTATCAACCACGTCTCCTGGTCATGGAGTGGACTTTTATATCCTAGGTCTCCAGATTTCGGGTGCAGGGACATTAATGGGTGGTATTAACTTTTTAGTAACAATAGTTACAATGCGTGCACCAGGCATGACATATATGCGTATGCCGCTCTTCACTTGGACGACATTTGTAACAAGCGTGCTAATTTTATTTGCCTTTCCAGCTTTAACAGTTGGACTGTTTTTATTAATGTTTGACCGTATGTTCGGATCTGCGTTCTTTGAAGTTTCGCTTGGAGGAAATGCAGTTATCTGGCAGCATCTATTTTGGATATTTGGTCATCCAGAGGTTTACATTTTAATACTTCCAGCATTTGGTGTGTTTAGTGATATATTCGCAACCTTCTCTAAGAAGCGATTATTCGGTTATACTGCCATGGTATTTGCTACAATACTGATCGCATTCTTAGGTTTTATGGTTTGGGCACACCATATGTTTACCGTGGGTCTTGGACCTGTTGCTAATGCTATTTTTGCGATTGCTACGATGGCGATCGCCGTACCTACTGGTATTAAGATCTTTAACTGGTTGGCAACAATGTGGGGCGGTAGCATTACGATTAATTCCGCAATGCTTTGGTCATTAGCATTTATTCCATCATTTACAATCGGTGGAATGACAGGGGTAATGCTTGCCTCAGCTGTTGCAGACTATCAATATCACGATTCTTATTTTGTTGTAGCTCACTTCCACTATGTTATTGTAGGTGGAGTAGTATTTGGTATTTTGGCAGCCTTACATTATTGGTGGCCGAAGATGTTTGGAAAAATTCTAAATGAAGCCTTAGGTAAATTATCGTTCTGGTTATTCTTTATCGGCTTCCATTTAACTTTCTTTATTCAACACTTTTTAGGTCTAATGGGTATGCCTCGACGCTATTGGGTATTCTTAGAGGATCAAGGCTTGGATATAGGTAACCTAGTTAGTACTATAGGAGCACTGTTAATGGGTGTTGGAGGTCTTTTATTTGTTATTAACATCATCTATACATCTGTTAAAGGAGAAAAAGCTCCAGCGGATCCTTGGGACGGTCGTACGTTAGAATGGGCTATTCCTTCTCCACCACCGTTCTATAACTTTAAGCAAACACCACTTGTACGTGGGCTTGATCCACTATGGATTGAGAAAACGGAAGGTAAGGGTGAAATGACTGCCGCCGAGCCACTTGGGGACATTCATATGCCTGATGGATCTATTTTACCTTTCATCATGTCATTAGGTTTCTTTATTGCAGGGTTTGGATTTATTTATCAGGTGGATCAAAAAGCATGGTTAGTAGCTGTGTTTGCCGGTATGGGTATTGCGCTAGCTTGTATGCTTATTCGCTCTTTGAAAGATTACCATGGCTTTCATATTACCAAAGAAGAACTTGAAAGGGAGGCTGACTAATATGAGTCACGATCATTCCTTAAATCCAGAAACGATGCCTCAGGAACCAGAAAAGGCTACCCTTGAAGGTAAAAATAAATTCCTTGGGCTATGGTTCTTCTTAGGCGGTGAGACAGTTTTATTCGCCAGTTTGTTTGGGACTTTCTTAGCATTGAGAAATTCAACTGCAGACGGTCCTGCTGGTGAAGAAATTTTTGGCTTAGAGCTTGTTTTTCTAATGACAATGCTTTTATTAACTAGTTCACTTACTAGTGTGTATGCGATGTATCATATGAAGAACAATGACTTTAAGAAAATGCAATTATGGTTAGGGATCACTGCATTTCTTGGTATTGGATTCCTAGCTTGTGAAATATATGAGTTTTATCATTATATTCACGAGTATCATTTTACGTTTAGATCGTCTGCTTTTGGTTCAGCGTTCTATACGTTAGTAGGTTTCCATGGAGGGCACGTAGCGTTTGGGCTTAGTTGGTTAATTGCCATTATGGTTCGAAATGCGAAGCGTGGTTTAAACCTATATAATGCACCAAAATATTACACATTCAGCTTGTATTGGCACTTTATTGATGTCGTATGGGTATTTATCTTTACGGTTGTATACCTAATGGGAAAGGTGGGTTAATTCATGACGGATAACACCAATATCAATTCGTTCCAAAAGCAAAAGAATAAAGAAGAAATGAAGAAGCAACTTATTACTTTTGCTCTTATGATTGGATTTACCATTATAGCTTTTGCTATTGTTGCAACTGAAGCAATGGATAAAATGTTCGCTATTCCTCTACTGCTAATTTTAGCAGTAGTTCAAGTAGCATTTCAGTTCTATTATTTTATGCATATGAAGGATAAGGGACATGAGTTTCCATCCATGATGATTTATGGTGGTATATGGGCTGCTATATTAACGGTAGCAGCATTAGTAGCCATTGTTTGGTGGTAGGATAAAAGAGGCTGAGACAATAGATTGAAGAAACAATAAAAAAACGAACGATGATTAGTTGAAAATAATTATCGTTCGTTTTTTGATCAAAATAATTCATTTAGCACCTGAAATAAGCGAGATTCCGGCGGGAACAGCACGAGTCCGAAGGTCCACTTGGTAACGTGTTTTTCTTTACCAAGTTAGCTGAGGCTGTGTCCGTGGAAAGCGAGTATGTTTTTGCGGTGCGGCGATGATACTCCTATTGATAACATGATTATTCGTATGTTGAGTAAAGAAGTTGTGTTTTGTCTCAGCCTCTTTTTCTTAGTCTAGGAAATTATAAAATTAGCCCATGTGGATAAATAGGCGCGTGTTAAGTCACGTCCAGTTCCAGCTCCCAGAAACGAGGCTACTTCATGAATCGTCCTAATCTAAGCCATCATCGGCTCGCGAGCTCACCGTGATTCTTTTATCGCGGTTGACTTGCTTCAGTCGCTACGTTTCTATTCGGCGCTACGCTTTTGTTCTTGCTTTATGCTAGTGTTTTCTAAAAGTCGTCACATTATAAGTGTGTGTTAATATTCATATTCAGTTATAATAGTGAGGACAATCCTTTTATAGAGGTGAATAATAATGTGGCTAGAATTACAGATCTTCGGATTTCGTGCCTTATGGAGTCCGTATTTTCTATTATTTGTAATCGGATTGGGTGTCGCTTACTTTTTAGTTACAGGTCCATATCGTCATAAATTTGGTGGAACTGATAAACCGACGGGTAAACAGCAAGTTATGTTCTATATCGCAATCTTTTTACTTTACGTAGTTAAGGGAGCACCGATAGATTTGCTTTCACATATTATGCTAACTGCTCACATGGTACAGATGGCAATTTACTACTTAGTATTTCCTATACTCGTAATAAAGGGAATTCCAACTTGGATTTGGAAAAAAGTAATTGGAGCACCAATTATTAAACCGCTTTTTAACTTATTAACTAAACCGTTAATTTCACTGCTCCTGTTTAATGCACTATTTTCCATCTATCACATTCCTGTAATCTTTGACTTTGCTAAATCCAATCCGATTGCACATACAACTATTTCGCTTGTAATACTTGCAGCAGCTTTCATTGTTTGGTGGCCAATCTTATCACCAATTAAAGAAATGGATACAATGCGACCACTAGTGAAAATAGGGTATATTTTTGCTAATGGTGTGTTAATCACTCCAGCATGTGTGTTGATCATATTTGCAGACCATCCTTTATTTGCTGCATATAGTCAAGATGGAGCCTGGTTACAGGCGCTTGCTTTATGCGTTCCGGGAGAGGTACTAGAGGGAATATCTTTTTCCATTTCTGGACCTGAAATGTTCTCCCCAATGAGTACCGTTGAGGATCAGCAATTAGGTGGGATTATTATGAAAATCATGCAGGAAATCACCTATGGTATTCTGTTAGGTAGAATTTTCTTTAAGTGGTTTAATCAAGAGAGCTTGAGAGTCGATCCAATACCAGCAGATATAAGAAATTAACAAAGATTTATTCCTATAGAAAGATTACTAATATTGTTTTCAGCACTTTACTTGATTGCAATTTTAGTCCTAAGCCTCACCTCTTTTATCTAGTTACTTGGTAATTAGGTGGGGGCTTTGTTGTGTTTAGGAATTTTTTTATACTGGTGTAAAATTGAAATACTAATAATATGACATTATGTTGTAAAAATAGTATCAGTAAGTCTATTTTAAATGGAAACCGTATTTTTAAGCATAAGCTGAAACTGATTCGTCCATAATGACTTTATCAGGACGTCGTGATTTTAGCCTTTAACAAAATATGATAAAATATAAAAGCATAATCTTGAGGTTTGCTGAGTTACTTATGCATTTTTAGAAGGGAGCACATATTTTCTATGCCTTTATTGCCCACTATTAGTACGTTTTTTATTGTTCTTAGTGCAGTATTAGTCGCTTTTGGCTGGCGATTTATTGTTAAAGGAGAGGCGAAAAGCCACAAGAAAACGATGATTGCCGCTGCAATTAGTGCATTGCTGTTTTTTATTATTTATATATCAAGAACTATTTTTATTGGTAATACGAGCTTTGGAGGACCAGAGGATCTTGAAATATATTATACGATTTTCTTGATTTTTCACATTACCTTAGCTACAACGGGGGCTGTTTTTGGTATTACAACGTTGGTATTGGCATTTAAGCGTAAGATCAGCGTACATAGAAAAATAGGTCCGATTACGAGTATAATTTGGTTTTTAAGCGCGTCTACCGGAGTAATTGTTTATCTTTTACTATATATACTCTATGAGGGTGGAGAAACAACTAGTTTAATAAAAGCAATTTTAGGAACATAGAAAAGGGGCTGGGACATAACTAGCCTGGAGAAGTAAAAAAGAGATTCCAGTTATCAAAAATAGATAGCTGGAATCTTTT
>NZ_CANMAB010000095.1:0-16424 GCF_947495635.1 uncultured Virgibacillus sp.
AAAAAGATTCCAGCTATCATTTTTTGATAACTGGAATCTTTTTTAACTTCATAAGGGCTAGTTATGTCCCAGCCCCTAGAGGAAGCGTAAATCTGAGCATTTAGTGATAAGGACTGAGCGAATTTTGCTCCGTTTTTCTAATCATTTGTAATTTTATCGAATGACATGATTATGACTTTCTCATACTAAAGGGAGGAGGTCATGTCATGAGAGCATTGTTACTTTGTATCAGTTTCATCGTTATTTGGACAAATACTGTTTTTGCTACTGAAATAGCTGAACATAAAGCGATACGTTTAGAAAAAGTAGAAGTGGATCAATATGCACTTAATCAGATTGATCCTCTATTTATTGATGAAAATAAATTGCATCAATTGGTTG
Source organism: uncultured Virgibacillus sp. (assembly GCF_947495635.1). Classification (NCBI taxonomy): domain Bacteria; kingdom Bacillati; phylum Bacillota; class Bacilli; order Caryophanales; family Bacillaceae; genus Virgibacillus; species uncultured Virgibacillus sp. The sequence goes on from NZ_CANMAB010000095.1 coordinate 382, forward strand.
ATGACTTAAAGAAAAAAATCTATAAAGCACCAAAAAATGCGACCATAGCAAAGAGTGGTAACATTATTTTAGAAAAACCTGGTATAACAATTGATGAAGATCAATTTTACATTCAATTTAAAAAAACGTTTTATGACGATAAAGCAGACGGGTTCCATATTCCTGTAGAGAAAGTGTATCCAAGAGTGGATAAAGCCCTATTAGAAGATATACGTACAAAGGAATTGGGGAATTATGTTACCTTTTATAAAAAGGGTAATGAAGAAAGGTCACATAATATTGCTCTAGCAGCTGAGGCAATAGATAATCACGTTGTATTTCCTGGAGAGATGTTTTCATTTAATAAAGTCGTAGGTGAACGCACCAAAAGTAGAGGATATAAACGTGCCCCTGTTATAGTAAAAGGTGAATTATCAGAAGATATTGGTGGAGGAATATGTCAAGTTTCATCAACACTGTTCAATGCGGTCGATTTAAAAGGTATTCAAATCGTTGAAAGATATGCACACAGTCGAAGCGTTCCCTATGTTCCCCCAGGTAGAGATGCAACGGTTAGTTGGTGGGGACCAGATTTCTCTTTCAAGAATATGTACAATGAACCGGTATTGATTCGAGCTCATGCTAGTAATGGAAAAATGTTAGTACGTATAACTTCATCAGATACAGTAGAGAATTTTACAGGTAGTTAGTGTGATGAATAGCAAAAGAAATGATCTCCAAGATTTTAGCTAGATCATGCCTTTCAAAACACCTTGACATACCTGGAAGCATCATATATGATTAGAACGAAATTGATAATCATTATCATTTACTAAACCAAGTCTACATAGATGATTTAGAGGAGTGATCTAGTTGAAGAAGCTTGCAATTATCTTATTGCTATTTTTGATAAGTTTGCTAGTTGCGTGTAATGATTCTTCTAATAAGGAGCAAGAAGAAAAAAACGGAGATTCTACATCTGACGCGCAAACAATTACAATTGAAGATGGTTTAGGTGAACAAACCCTTAAAGAAACACCTAAAAATATTGTTGTACTTGAATGGTCCTATGCTGAAGACCTATTGGCATTAGGTATACAGCCAGCAGGTGTGGCTGATTTGGACGGATTTCATCAATGGGTTAATATCGATGAAAAATTCGATGATAGTGTAGTCGATGTTGGGACACGTCAGGAGCCGAATCTCGAAGCGATTTCCAGATTAAATCCGGATCTAATAATCGGTGTTAAATTTAGACATGAACAAATTTTAGATAGTTTAAAAGAGATTGCACCAGTAGTTACGTTTGCACCATATAGTGAAGAAGCTGTACAGGATCATTATCAAAACATGATTAACGAATTTCAGACCGTCGCTAAAATTGTTAATAAAGAAAAAGAAGCCGAGCAAGTAATATCAAATCTTGAAAGCTTTACGGAGGAGCAAAAGCAACGTATAACAGAAGCGGGCATTGATGGTTCATCTTATATTGCAACTCAAGCATTTACTGCACAAAACACACCGACAATGAGACTATTCACGGACAATTCCATTGTTGCAAATGTAATGGAGAATTTAGGATTTACGAATGCTTATCAATCAGATAATATAGAAACATATGGTTATAGCGAAGTGACAGTAGAAGCATTACAGAATTATCAAGATGAAGAGAATCTTCAATTCCTATATATTGTTCAAGAAGAGGATAATATTTTTGAGAATCAGCTTAAAGGAAATCCAGTATGGGAAGATTTAAGCTTTGTAAAAGCAGGTAATACACATGCACTTCCTGGAAATACATGGACTTTTGGTGGTGTTCTTTCTACTCAAGTACTAACAGAACAGTTAGTCAATGCGATGGTAAAAGAGTGATTGCATGAATACATCTTTTAAAAATACGATGAGAGCGGTTCTTACCTTTGGAGGAGGAGCCGCACTTTTATGTATCCTAACGTTCTTACATATTAATCAAGGTAGTGTATCGATTCCTTTACATACAGTGATAGAAGCTATTTTTTCTCCTCAGGATATTTTAGAACATCATACCGTTCGTTATCTCCGGCTACCACGTGCAGCTATGGGAGTTATTGCTGGAGGAGCCTTAGCTGTTGCTGGGGTTGTTTTACAAACAGTAACGAAGAATCCTTTAGCATCCGCCAGCACTTTAGGTATACACTCTGGAACATATTTTTCAGTCGTTGTGGCAACTGTCTTTTTACCTGGTGCTTTGTTTGGGGGAGGTATGATCGTTGCCTTTATCGGTGGTATAATTACCTTTTTAATTGTTTATGTCTTATCCGGAGGGAATAGTGCAACACCTGTACGAATGGTATTGGCTGGCATGATCGTTACCTTTTTATTTTCTTCTCTAACAAGTGTATTGCAATTGTTTTATGAAAATGAAACAGCCGGCTTATTTCTATGGGGATCAGGGACGTTGGTTCAAAATGGTTGGGACGGGGTTCAATTTTCATTGCCCATTATAATAGTTGGTTTATTAGGAATTGCACTAGTTAGTATGAGATTAGATACGCTTTCCTTAGGAGATGACGTGGCAACCTCATTAGGGCAAAAGGTAGTGACAGTGAAGTTTATTTCCATTTTAGCAGCCGTTTTATTAACGTCAGTAACTGTAAGCGTAGTTGGGCCGATTGGATTCGTTGGTTTAATCGCGCCACATATCGTTAAATTGATTGGTTATCGTAGGCATATCCCATTATTCATTGCCTCATTTATTTGGGGTGGGAATGTCTTGCTGGCGGCAGATGTCGTGGCCCGTGTAATCGATCCATCGTTTTCAGAACTCCCTGTGGGGGCTATAACAGCTTTAATAGGTGCACCGTGGTTAATTTATTTAGTATTTCGTATGAAACAAACAAACTACAGTGGTGATTCAACTTCTATTATTCCAGGGAAGTCTACTATTGGTATTTCCATGAAAATTTTACTACCTGTGTTAATCGGGTTGATCACTTTAGGTATCCTAGTTAGTTTAGCTTCTGGAAATTATGGTTTTGAACCAATTGTATCATTCCAGGCTTTATTTGCTGGGGAAAATGAATTCATGAAAAATTTAATTCTTGATTTACGATTGCCACGTGCTTTGGTGGCTTTAGCTAGTGGAATGGTATTAGCAGTTAGTGGATTAATTTTTCAAGGTGTTCTCAGAAATCCGTTAGCTGATCCGTCTGTAATTGGAATAACTTCTGGAGCGGGTGTAGGTGCTCTATTGACGATGTATGTCTTTGGTGTATCAGCAATATGGATACCTGTGGGAGCTATGATTGGTTCTTTAGTATTCTTTATTTTCGTAATGTTATTTGCAATCCGTGCTCAATTCCAACCGACGATCTTAGCTTTATTAGGTATTGGTATTTCAGCTTTTGGTTCGGCAATTATTCAAATTCTTGTCGTTCGAGCAGAATTAGGTGTGGCAGGTGCATTGACGTGGTTATCAGGATCAACCTATGCGAAGGGTTGGGTAGAGTTATTTCGTTATCTTATTTGGCCAATCGTCTTATTATTCCCGCTGCTTCTAGTGCGAATCCGTTTGTTAGACACTCTAGCACTTGGGGATGAAACAGCAAAAGGATTAGGTCTTGGAGTGACGTCATCCCGATTTCAATTAGCGTTAATCGCTACTATTTTAGCTGCTTGCAGTGTTGCAGCAACTGGTACAATTGGTTTTGTTGGGCTAATTGCTCCTCATTTTGCGAGGTTGTTAGTAGGTCCTTCTAATACACGATTGTTACCAGTTACCATGCTTATAGGAGGACTTTTACTTGTCATTGCAGATTTATTAAGCAGGACGTTGTTAGCTCCAAATGAGATTCCTTCAGGCATTTTGGTGGCAATTATCGGCGCACCATATTTCTTATGGCTTATGAAGAAAAGAGCTTCTTAAAAAAAAGATCTATACTTCTTGTTGAAGCAGGAGCTTGTAAAGAAATCCCTTTGTTTCTTTACAAGCCTTTTTTTATAGTCTAAGAAATTATAAAATTAGCCCATATGGATATATGAGCGTGTAGAGCTGCGTCAAGCGCAAGCGCCCATAAACGATGCGACTTCACAGATAGCCCTAAGCTAAGTTATCATCGGCTCGCAAGCTCACCGTAATTCCTTTATCTTCGTTGACTCGCTCCAGTCGCTTGCACTTTTGTTCTGCCAATGTCGGGCTAAAATCACTCGCTTCCTATTGAAAAAAGTCCAAATCTCCTTAACAAATTAATGTAGTGAATATATTCTGCATAAAAAATGGCTGTCGAGACATTTTAACGACAGCCATTGTACTTTCTTGTTGAAGGTACTGCTTCAGACTACTATGCTTGCTTATGTGCTTCTATCTCAAAGTGAATTTTTACATCTTCACCAACTAGGACGCCACCTGTTTCTAATGCTGCGTTCCATGTTAGACCAAAATCCTTACGATTAATGGTAGTTTCTCCGCTAAAGCCCGCAACAATATTACCACTCATTGGATCTTTACTTTGACCTTCCATAACAACATTTAGCGTTACTAGTTTTTTCGTTCCACGAATCGCTAAATCACCTGTAATTTCATAATTATTTCCAGACTTTTTATGGATGTCGGTTGCAACAAATGTCATATTTGGGTGGTTTTCAACATCGAAAAAGTCAGCTGAACGTAAGTGATCGTCACGATCCTTATTACGCGTATCAATACTACCTACATCAATGGTAACTTCCAGCTTAGAACCTGTTAAATCATCCACATCAGCTTCAAATACCGCATTAAAATTATTAAATGAACCTTTTGCCTTTGAAATCATCATATGTTTTACTGAAAAACCAATCTCACTATGAACAGTGTCTATATTCCAAACAGTTTTACCCATGTAAATCCCTCCAATTATTAAATTTATCACTTTAATTACTTTATGTAACTTAGTATAAAATAATAAATTAATGTTGTCAAGTAACAATTTTAGAACCTATTTCAGTACTGGTTTTCCCTAATAGATAAAGATAAAACACGATGTAGACTATAGCGTGATTTACTCTAAAGCCGTTCCAAATAAAGGAATAAATGAAAATACTAATAGTAGGTAGATATGTTAAAAAATCTTAATGGATGAAAAACGTCCATCGTTGGAGGGGGGATTAAAATGGATAAAGGGACAATAGCTAGAACCATCGCACTCGTAATTGCCTTAACAAATCAATTTTTAGTTATTTTTGGAAGGTCGCCATTACCAATAGATAGTGAACTGCTTGAGAACACAGTATCAGCAATTTTTACAATCGTTACCTCATTAATAGCGTGGTTTAAGAATAATTACGTTACAAGTATAGGGATGAAGCAAAAGCAGCTAATTAAGGAAAATGGGCTAACATCAGCAAGTAAAAGAAAAAAGAAAAGTTAAGTTAATGTAGCAGTGGGAATATCCTTCCCACTGTATTACATGAGATTATTAGAACAATTGTTTTTCTAATGAAAATATTCTTATTTTTGTTATAATATGTAGTTAGGGTGATTAATTTAATTTTAAATAGAGGGGCGATTTAATGGAACAGACGTTACATCCTACATGGGATCTAGACGTGATTTTTCCCGGAGGTAGTGACTCAAAAGCATTTCATACATATTTACAATCCACACAGGAAGAAATGAAAAACCTTTTTAACACGGTATCTTACTTTTCTCCTAAGCAACGAGACGGAGATAAAGAAACATTAGTGTTACTTATTAAACAATTGGAAGCAACGATGAAGAAAGTAAGAGAAGCATTTGCTTTTATAAGCTGTTTAAGTGCACAGAATCTTAAAGACGAGAAAGCAAATTTATTAGTCAGTAGACGCCATGAAATAAAAGCCGAAATGGATACGATTCAAACGACATTTGAACAAAAACTAGTCGACATTCCTGACATAGTATGGGACCAACTTGTAAAAAGTGAGGATTTAGTTGATGTAGCATATGTGTTAGAAGAGTTTAGAAATCATGCAAAAGAACAATTGGTGCGAGATCAAGAGGTTCTTATCAATGATCTGGCAATTGATGGATATCACGCTTGGGGACAAATGTACGATGTGATTATAGGAAATATGAGTGTAGATATGGTAGAGGATGGGGAAACGAAAAGCTATTCTATTGGGCAGGCTACAAATAAACTAACACACCCAAACCGTTCATATCGTAAGCAAGTGTTTCAACAGCTAGATAAAGCTTGGAAGAATAACGCTAGTTTATTTGGTCAAACATTAAACCACCTAGCTGGCTTTCGTTTACAAACATATAAGCATAGAAATTGGAATGAAGTTTTGCAAGAACCATTGGCTTTGAACCGTATGAGAAAAGAAACATTAGATGCGATGTGGACTGCAATAAAAAAATATAAGCATCCCTTTGTAGAGTATCTTATGAACAAGGCCAAACTACTTGGACTTAACAAACTAAGTATTTATGATGTTGGAGCACCAGTAAACAAAGTGGTTAAGACTTCGTCGTTTGAAGAAGGGGCTGACTTTATTGTCGAACATTTTAATCAGTTTAGTCCCCAAATGGCTGATTTTGCGAAAATGGCCTTTGAAAATAGGTGGATTGAGGCTGAGGATCGTCCAAATAAGCGTCCGGGAGGATTTTGTACAAGTTTCCCTGATAGTAAGCAAACACGCATTTTTATGACTTATTCAGGTACTTCATCTAATATTGCAACGTTAGCTCATGAGTTAGGGCATGCTTATCATCAACATGTAATGAATGATGTAAATGGACTTAATCAACGGTATGCAATGAATGTTGCTGAAACAGCGTCAACATTTGCTGAAATGGTTGTTGCAGATGCGTCGGTAAAAAGCGCACGTTCGATTGCGGAAAAGAAAAGTTTATTAGAGGATAAGATTCAGCGGAGCATTGCTTTTTTTATGAATATACATTCCCGTTTTATCTTTGAAAGGCGTTTTTATGAAGAAAGGAAACAAGGATTAGTGCCAGTGAAAAGATTAAACGATTTGATGATAGAAGCACAGAAAGAGGCATATTGTGATGCATTATCGGAGTATGATCCTAATTTTTGGGCATCTAAATTACATTTTCACATAACAAGGGTGCCATTTTACAATTTCCCTTATACATTTGGTTATCTTTTCAGTCTAGGTATCTATGCAAAAGCACAAGAAAACGAAGATAGTTTTGAAGATGCATATATTTCGCTTTTAAGGGATACTGGTCGCATGAACGTAGAGGATCTTGCTAAAAAACATTTGGATACAGATTTAACTAAGCCTGAATTCTGGGAAGCTGCTATTCAATTATGTGTCAATGATGTTGACGAATATCTTTCGTTGTAACGCTGTTGTGTTTTTACGATATGTCATGTACAATACTTGTAGTAAATAGGCAGTGAAAAGTAGTTTCTTATTTATTCCACATGTAACTGATAGTAAGAACCCCACTTCAAGGAATAAAGTGAAACCATTATTGGTAAGTGGGGGAATCGACTGCCGGTAAATGTCTGATTAGTTTATCTCTCAATCAGAGGTATAAACAAAAACCCCCACTGATTGAAGTTTCACTAAACAGTAAGACAAAAGAAGCAAATATAAGTTAGAAGCCTACAGGGGGAGCCAATTGGCTGAGAGTGAACATAACTGTTCTTACCCTTTGAACCTGTTAGTTAGTACTAGCGTAGGGATGGTGGCTTTTTTGATGGACAGAAAAGTAATGTGAGCAGATTCCCCATCAGGAAGTCTTCCCCTTGGCATTGCTTTTTTTGTATGGATAAGTTACTTAACTGCATAAAAAAGGGGAGGAGAAAGATATGAGGAGCACATTATTTTTAGTAGAAGTAGCCATTTTTGCAGCTTTTGCATTTTTATTGGATTTTATACCATTTTTATCATTTAAGGTTTGGGCTCAAGGTGGCTCCATATCCTTTGCGATGATACCGATTTTTATTGTCGCATTTCGCTGGGGGGTCAAGGGCGGTTTATTAGCTGGATTGCTGTTGGGAGGATTACAATTATTATTTGGGCCAACAGTCTTCGTACCCCTACAAGGGTTCTTAGATTATATTGTTGCGTTTACCGTATTAGGTTTTGCAGGAATTTTTGCAAAACCTGTCCAAGCAGCAGTTAAAGAAGGAAAAACGAAAATAAGCCTATATTATATTGCTGTAGGCGTGTTTTTAGGATCAGCTTTACGCTTTTTAGCCCATTTCACTGGAGGGATTGTATTCTTTGGTGAATTTGCGCCAGAAGGTCAGCCTGTATGGTTATACTCGTTGCTATATAACGGGTCGTACATGTTACCTGGCTTTATATTAAGTACGGTTCTTGTGTTCTTTTTATTTCAAAAACAACCACGTACACTATTACGTATGTCCGCTTAATCTAGAAGTTTTCCTCATAATAAACATACGAAGATTAGTGGGTAGTTATTGACTCGAGGATTTTGCCCACTATTTTCTATTTAGTAGTTTAGAGTTATAGTGAGAGGTGAAAGCAAGCTTAATCAATTGCGGCAATTATTATCGAGACTGATAAAATGATTATTCAGAGTAAGAAATATTTTGTTTTTTCCCAAGCTCTTTATTATCTTTATGTCATAACAAAAGCGCATTAGAAACGTAGCGACTGGAGCTAGTCAGCTCGTAGGGCGGGCGATTGTGAAGTCACATCGTTTCTGGGCGCTGGAGCTGGACGCGGCTCAACACGCCCCTATTTATCCAAATGGGTAAATTTTATATTTTCTTCCTAGACTATGAGAAAAGCTGCTTCACCCAATTAGAATTGGTGAAACAGCATTGATAACTTGCCTATCATAAGCAAGTTATCTTTTTCTTACTGACAGATTAAAACGTTTAATTATGAAAAACTACTGTATAGTAGAGATTTATGCTTTTATTGTAAATACCTATTAACTTCCTCATGGTTAGTTACAATCAAGAGTACTTTTCCTTCATCCATATCTTCCTCATAGTTTTCAGCTTCTGCTTGAGAGAATCCTATTTCGGTTAATTTCGTTCTTAGTTCATCACCTTGTGTACTAAAAAGATTACCAACGGCATGTCCAATATCCATTTCCCTTATTCCTATGGTATTCGCATCCGCACCATCAGCTATTCGGTTTGTTCGATCATCATCATGGGATAAAACATACACATCTTCTTTATGAATACCTTTATCCTTTAGTATTTGAATAGCTTCCTTTAATTGCTGATCATTTGTATATTCTTTTATAAATGGTTTCATTAAAATTACCTCCTTATCAATCTTTCATTATTATCATACCCAACGCTAGAAGAACTAAACATGTACGAATTGCATAGGCTATAGCACATCCATTGGAGAGGAAGAGGTTGGCGTGGAGCTTTCAATATCCCATATTTTATATGGTTTGTTTACCTTACTAATTATAGGCACAATGGTCATGCGGAAGGGGATCGTATTACCAACGTTATTTGGTACATTTATTATTGCGTGGGTTTATAAAGGTAGTCTAATTGCTGGATTTACCGCAATATTTCATGCAAATCTTGTAGCAGCACAAGAACTATTTAGTATTTTTTTAATCATCACCTTTATGCTTGCGTTATTAAATTCATTACGTGATTTAGGTGCAGATAAACGAATGATTCAGCCAATACAAAAAATAATGGTAAATGGTCATATATCTTATTTTGTTTTAGTTATTGCTACCTATTTGATATCTCTATTCTTTTGGCCAACACCAGCAGTACCCCTAATATGTGCGCTTTTGGTACCCGCTGCAATCCGAGCAGGTCTACCAGCAATTACGGCTGCAGTAGCAATAGCAATAGCTGGTCAAGGAATGGCACTTTCCTCTGATTATATTGTGCAAGTTGCCCCCAATTTATCTGCTATCTCAGCAGGAGTAGAAACAGCTGTGGTTGCCGATCAAGCACTTATTTTGTCACTTATAACAGGTGGTATTGCTATTATGCTTGCTTATATAATGTATCGAAAAACAATTCGATCGAAGGAGGATGTGCGAAACAACATAGAACTTGAAAACATTCAAACAACAAAGGAGTATACACAAAGTCAACATACGAATGAACTACGTGTATGGAGTAAATTATTTGCTATTCTTGTTCCTCTGGCATTAACTGGCGTCGTTAGTTACATGGTTTATGAAAAGCTTAATACAGGAAGAATGAGCGGATTAGAAGGAGGAGATGGAGCAGCATTTATTGGTGGTGTTGCAGTTATCTTGCTATTATTATCAACCATTGCATTTCGTAGGCAGCATGCGCTCGATTATATAACAACACATATAACAGATGGATTTGTTTTTGCTTTTAAGGCAATGGGTCCGGTTATTCCAATTGCTGGATTTTTCTTTTTAGGTAGTTCAGACTTTGCAGGAGCTATTTTAGGTATGGAGGAGCGTGCACCTGCATTCCTATTTGATCTCGTTCAATCGACTCAGGAATATCTTCCACAAAGTGCATTGTTAGCCGGATTCAGCGTTTTGCTTATTGGTATTATTACAGGGCTTGATGGCTCTGGTTTTTCAGGGCTTCCACTTACTGGTTCTCTAGCGGCATCATTACAAAACGGTTCCATTGATGCAACCACCCTTGCAGCAATAGGGCAAATGGGTTCGATATGGACTGGTGGTGGTACGCTCGTTGCATGGTCTTCTTTAATCGCTATCGCTGGTTTTTGTGGTGTATCGGTAATGGAATTAGTACGTAAAAACTTTATACCTGTTATCGTAGGATTAGTCATTACAACAATTGTAGCTGTAGTTATTTTATCCCGCATATAACTGGCAGTAAGCCCCCACTTCAAGCAATAAAGTGAACCCAAAATGGATAAGTGGGGGGTCAACTGCCAGTAAATGTCCGATTGGTTCACCTAACCATCCGTGGGGGATAAACAACCTCCTCCACGGATGGAAGTTTCACTTTATCCCGCATATAACTGGCAGTAAGCCCCCACTTCAAGCAATAAAGTGAACCCAATATAGGTAAGAGGGAGATCAACTGCTAGTAAATGTCCGATTGGTTCAAAGGCCTTTAGGTCATACTCTTGTGGTACTAACAATCAGTAGGGGATAAACAACCTCCCCACGGATTGAAGTTTCACGTTTTATAAATTGTATGAATGGACTCAAATAAAAAGGTGGTCCCTTATTAAATATCCTTCCTGTATAAATAAGGGATTACCTTTTAAACCATACATAAGGGTCAATGAATCATGTAAAAGCAGAAAGACAGTACTAAAATAAAGCGTATTCACATATTCTCATACAGATACGTCTTTAAAAAATTACGTGCTAAAATTGGACGGGTCTTTATTTGATAAAGGGAGGGATAAAGAAGTGTCAGGTATTTTAGTTGCATTAATAGGTATGATCGTTTTTGCATTAGGTTATCGCTACTATTCGCGTTTTGTAGCGGAAAAAATTTTTAAACTTGATCCAACCTATGTGACACCAGCACATCGTTACAGTGATGGAGTGGACTTTGTTCCTACAAATAAATTCGTACTATGGGGGCATCATTTTACTTCGGTTGCTGGTGCTGCACCAATATTGGGTCCGGCAATTGCCGTTTATTGGGGATGGCTGCCAGCTTTCCTGTGGGTAATACTTGGAACTGTATTTGCTGCGGGTGTGCATGATTTTGGAACATTGGTCTTGTCAGTGCGAAATAAAGGTCAATCTGTAGGTACATTAGCACATCGTTTAATTGGTCAACGAGCGAAGATACTGTTTTTATTTATCATTTTAATTCTAGTGTTAATGGTCAATGCGGTATTTGCATGGGTAATTTCAAATTTATTTATATCTTACCCAGCAAGTGTGCTTCCTGTATTTATTCAAATCCCATTAGCTATCTGGATCGGTTATGCTGTATATAAACGAAACAGAAAAATGCTTATTCCATCCGTGTTAGCATTAGCAATTATGTATTTAACTGCAATTGTTGCTAGTAAGGTAGAATTTCTTCAAATTGATCTCGTTCATTATATGGGTGGTGAAGCTGGAGCTGGTTTATTTGGTTTAGGAGCGGTTTCTTCGGCATTTCTGATTTGGATCGTCATTTTGATGATTTATGTCTATATTGCCTCAACACTTCCGGTTTGGAAATTATTACAGCCACGAGATTTTATTAATTCACATCAGCTTGTAGTGGGACTAGGAATTCTTTACTTAGGATTATTATTTACAAATCCAGAAATAACTGCTCCAGCTACGAATGCTAACCCGGATACACCTTGGCTTCCCTTATTATTTATTACGATAGCATGCGGGGCTATTTCAGGGTTTCATGGACTTGTTTCATCAGGAACATCGTCAAAGCAATTGAATAGGGAAACAGATGCAAGATTTGTAGGCTACTTAGGAGCAGTAGGTGAAGGAATATTAGCATTAGTATCGATTATTGCTGTTGCTACTTTTTTTGCTAGTACCGATGAATTTATGGCTACCTATAGCAGCTTCTCTGATGCCAATGCTTCTGGACTTGCTACCTTTGTTGAAGGGGCCGCTGTTCTGGCAGGGGGACTTGCCATTCCTCCAGATGTAGCAGTTACGATTGTATCAATTATTGTCGTTAGTTTCGCAGCTACGACTTTAGATACTTCTGTTCGACTCATGCGTTACATCATTGCTGAATTAGGTAGTGAGTATAATCTTCCAGTGTTAACACGGACACATGTGGCAACAACTGTGGCAGTTGCATCGAGTGCTGCGCTTGTATTATTACCAGAAGGTCCGAAAGGATTTGGGTCTGGAGGTTATCAACTTTGGCCACTATTTGGTACAGCCAATCAGTTACTGGCAGGGATTAGTTTGATGCTTATCGCAGTTTGGTTGAAACGATTAGGGCGAAACTATGCAGTTGTATTCATACCAATGGTGTTCTTAATGTTTATGACACTTTATGCGATGTTCCAGCAGGTTTTATTTGAATGGTCGTGGTTAGGCTCATCTCCTGATATATTATTATTTATTTTTGGTGCAATTATCTTTATATTTGCACTTTGGATAAGTATAACTGCATTCTCTGTATTGAGAGGAAACGATGGGAAACCATTGGATGATGACAATTAATGAAGGGCGTGTCTTCTATAAAAAATCGCCTAGATTAAAGTAACTGGAATATACGAGACATCTGTTGGAAGCGTGAGCGTGTGTGTGTGAATCCTCTGAAGAGAGATTGCAGGAGAGCCTAGCAGTTAGAAGGGAATACAATTCAGTCATGTTGGAAAAGGGCTAGTTTTTATCCCACATATAACTGGCAGTAAGACCCCCACTTCAAGCAATCAAGTAAAAACAACATAGGTAAGTGAGGGATTGACTGCCAGTAAATGTCCGATGGCTTCAAAGGTCTTTAGGTCATACCCTTGTGGTACTGATCCCATTCGTGGGGGATAAACAAAACCTCCACTGATTGAAGTTTCACTTTTTGACAGCCCCTTTTTCGGTGAAGGAGTGATTACATGTTTAAACATTGGAAGCGGTGCATTCAATGGTATGAGGAAATGATTAGCATGCCCCATCGTCAAGAAATCGCCCGAGAACTTAGGCAAGAAGATGATGTGTTTCTCTTACTACTATATTCAGAAATGATTGGCATTCCTAATCCAGTCTACTATTATACATTAGAACTCTATCCGTACATAGTGGAGAATTTTCATGATTGGCATTTACGAATGGGGATGGAAAAATCACCTTTATCCGGTATTCGGTGCTGTTAATAAAAATCAAAAGGAGATTCAAATGGCAACGTTACTAAATAAGATTGTATTTATTGGCGGAAAAGGGGGAGTGGGTAAATCTACATCTGCAGCAGCACTTGCATGGGAAGCTGCAAGATTAAACAAGAAAACTTTGCTTATTTCTACAGACCCTGCTCATAATCTAGGAGATATTTTCAAACGGGAAATTGGCGGGCAAATAACCCAAATCACTAGATTATTATCTGCTATCGAAATTGATCCTGAAAAAGAAACGAACAACTATATAATGGGTGTAAAGGAAAATATTAAAAATATGATGCATGCTGGGATGATTGAAGAAGTGAATCGGCAATTAGATACAGCTAAAGCTTCTCCTGGTGCAGATGAATCAGCGTTATTTAACAAACTTATTTCTATAATTATTGATGAACAGGATCATTATGATCATTTAATAGTTGACACAGCACCTACTGGTCATACCATACGACTTCTTACCCTTCCTGAACTTATGGGCATTTGGATAGATGGATTATTACAGCGAAGGAGGAAAACAAATCAGAATTATAGTCAGCTTTTAAATGATGGCGATCCTGTCGAAGATCCAATATATGATGTACTTAGCCAACGACAGAAGCGTTTTTCTAAGGCTAGAGAACTGCTTTTAGATCAAGCTAATACAAGCTTTATATTTGTTCTCAACCCGGAGCGGCTACCGATTGTGGAAACAAAGAAAGCAATTCAATTACTTGAAAAATATCATTTACATGTGAAAACATTAATCATAAATAAATTGTTACCAGAGCAAGCTGATGGTGAATTTTTGATACAACGTAAGGAATATGAGCAAAAGTATGTACATCAGATCGAATGTACATTTCCTAGCCAGGAAAAGATCTATGTTCCGTTATTTTCTCATGATATTATAGATATACAGCAACTAGAATTATTTGGTTCATACTATCAAAAGCACGATTTACTATTTAGCTAGCAATGGTAATACATGTGTAGAAGGGGAGAAGCGACTAATGATGAAGGGTTTTGTACATGAAGATGAAAAACTGTTAATACGTGAAATGAGTGTCCCAGTCCCAAAAGGCACTGAGGTAGTAGTTTCTTTAAAAACAGCAGGATTAAACCGCCGTGATTTGTATATTCCTAACCGAAGAAAAGGAAAGAAAGAGCCTTTAATATTAGGATCAGATGGAGCAGGTATAGTTGAGCAGGTAGGTGATGAAGTAGACCATTTTCAACCAGGTGATGAGGTTATTATCAATCCTGCATTACGATGGGAGGCTAATAGTGACGCTCCACCTCAGGGATTTGACATTTTAGGTATGCCTGATCATGGTACGTTCGCTGAAAAGATTGCCATAGACGCAGCGCAATTAGAAGACAAGCCACAACATCTTTCCTGGGAAGAAGCCGGCGTTTTAGCGCTTTCTGGATTAACAGGATATCGCGCATTAGTCACAAAGGGACAAATAAAGAAAGGCGAAACTATATTTATTACGGGGGCTGGTAGTGGCGTATCAACATTTATTATTTCCTTTGCAAAGAATATGGGAGCAAAGGTTATTGTAACGTCTCGAAGTGAAAAGAAATTACAGCAGGCAAAAGCATTGGGAGCAGATATTACGCTCAGTAATGATGTTAATTGGACGGAGGCTTTAGCCGATGAAACGGTTGACCTTGTTATAGATAGTGTTGGACGGGCAACCTTTCAACGTTCATTAGAAGTATTAAGAAAAGGAGGGAGAATGGTAGTTTTTGGAGCAACTACAGAAGACATGATTCATCTGAATTTGCGGGAATTCTTTTATGGTCAATATCAATTACTAGGTTCGACGATGGGGAGTAGAGAGGAGCTTCGTGCTATGCTTAATCATATTGTGCAATATAATGTACACCCAATCGTAGATAGCACGTTCTCATTGTCAAATATTCAAAAGGCGTTTGATCATTTAGAGGAAAACAAGCAGTTTGGTAAAATAGCGATTAACCTTACGTAAATAGGGAATAAATCGTAACTATTAAAAAACAGGCTTGCAATATGCTGCGAGCCTGTTTTTTAATAGTCTAGGAAATGAAGGAAATTATAAATTTAGCCCATGTGGATAAATGGGTGTGTTGAGCACGTCTAGCTCCAGCGCCAGAAACGAGGCGGCTTTACGAATTACCGCCCTAATCTAAGTCATCATCGTCTCGCAAGCACACCGTGATTCCTTTACATCCGTTGACTCGCAATAGTCGCTACGTTTCTAATCGGGCACTTCGCTTTTGTTCTAAGTTAAGAAAGTATAAAATCAGTGCAATGACTGCGTTAAGCGAAGTAGTTATTTTGAAATGTTTGATGTATATTGGCAATGCTCCGACTAATTACTTCGCTT
>NZ_CANMAB010000096.1:0-16132 GCF_947495635.1 uncultured Virgibacillus sp.
GATTTGGGGAGGTGCTCTAATTTTTATGTCTTTAAAGTCTTGAGCCCCAAGGGCTCTATATTATGAAATTAACTCAGTTATGTTTTCCTTTTTTCATTATAAAATCGATGACTTATATATAAAAGCATTAAATCGTCTACATTTCTCACATTTAATTTTGTTACATCCGCAATTCGATTTAAACGATAGTGCAGTGTGTTTTTATGAATATGTAATTTATCTGCTGTTAATTGCACTGCCATATTATTCTCGAACCAACTTGATAGTGTTTGCATTAATTCTTCCTCTTGAATTAACGCTCCTATTGAACGTAGGACAAACTGATCTTTTGTCTCTGCGGATAATTCATGTGTCAACATCTCAAAACGTAGATCTGCTTCAAAAACAACGGGATGTTTAGAATTAGCATATTCACTAGATTTATTCGCCTGCTGGAACGAGTAAGATAATCTTTTTGAATCGTTTTTATTGCCAACGCCTGCATATAGCTGAATATCCATTTCCTTTTTTATATGAGTAATAAATGAGAGCAGCTTTTCAGTTAGCCTATCCTTTTCTACCGCTTCCAGCAGCATAACAATTTTTTCTTGTCCCCAGCGAATAAATAATGCGTTTATCGTTGAACTCCATAATTTCTTTACCATTTCAAGTTGGTTATACGTCAGATTTATTTTTAGATAATCACACTTAAAAACAACAACCTGATCATAGGAAAACATATCAATATGAAGAAAGTCGCTTCGCTCTAATAATTGTGAAAAATCCCCTGTATGGTTAAGCCAATCAAAAATAAAAAATTCCAAATCACGTGTTTTACTTTCCTGATTAATTCGAGCAACGGAGTCATGAATAAATAATTCAGTAACCTTTTGTACGAGCATTGCATATGGTTCTACAACACTAGGTTCGCCAGTTATTCCTAAAACTCCCATCG
This sequence comes from uncultured Virgibacillus sp., assembly GCF_947495635.1. Lineage (NCBI taxonomy): Bacteria > Bacillati > Bacillota > Bacilli > Caryophanales > Bacillaceae > Virgibacillus > uncultured Virgibacillus sp. The sequence continues at coordinate 935 of NZ_CANMAB010000096.1, forward strand.
GTTTATCTTCAATAATAATAGGTAGTACAACACCAGGGCGGACTCCTCGTAGTCGCTTTACATCGTCATCTGTCATAATCATCTTTTCCTTGTTTTTCATAGCAAGATAGGAGCCCTCATGAAAACTACCAATACGATCCGAGTTTGTACTTGCAACGATTACACCTTGCTCATTTGTCAATATAACCTGTTCATCTATTAAACGATTAATTTCTCGTACGATCGCATTATATATTTGATCTGTATGAAATAGAACATTGTCCAATAGCTTCACCTACTAATTCGCTTAGTTATTTCATCTATTCTATCACTATTATGATCGCATAGAAAAGAAATACTCATTTACGAGGCGGTGACAAAAGTGTTTAAATCAACCAAAAACAGAACAACGATAAATGTTGGTTTTCACCGGTATGGCATGTAAACGGATTGGATTATAGAACACTAAATGTTATTCTAACTTCTGAAATTCCTGAATCATTAACTCATAGCTCATTGCTCCGAAGGCTTTATATTGAATATGCCCTTTGGAATCAATTAAGTACGTAGTCGGTATTGGTTTGATTTGATATCTGTCACTGACTTCTGCTGCTTCATCCAATAAGATTGGAAACGTCAGCTTATATTGCTTTATAAAGTTAGTAACATCACTTTTTTTCCGCTCTGTACTTGTTAAATTAACAGCAAGTAATACGACATCTTTGTCTTGATAGAAGCGTTGCATTGCTGGCATTTCATCACGACATGGTGGACACCATGATGCCCAGAAATTTAACATTACTTTTTTTCCACGAAAATCTGATAAACGATATTTCTTACCATCTAGACCTTTTAACGTAAAATCTGGTGCTAGTTTCCCTACTTGAAGCCCTTCATCGATATCACTTGGACTGTTATCACTACTAACAGACACACTTTCCTGCTTTGTATCGTTGGTAGTAGATGGTTGTTCTACGATAATATACAGCATATAAATAATGGTAATTATAGCTACCAACAATGGTAGGTATAGCGTCACTCGCTTCATAAATGCCCTCCTTGACATACTATTTAGGACTATTATTCCACATACGCTAGGAGAACATACTTTGCTATAATACTTTAAAAAAGGAGTAATTATTCATGAAACTACAAAAAGGGATAAACAACTGTATTACCGATGTACATGATGTTCATGTAGGCCATGTAACACGATATGAAAAATTAAATGAGGAGCAAACCATTTGTACTGGTGTAACCGCTATATTGCCACACAGTGGTAATCTATTTCGAAAAAAAACACATGCTGGCAGCGCTGTATTAAATGGTTTTGGTAAAACAACTGGTCTTGTTCAACTGGAGGAGCTCGGTTTATTAGAATCACCAATTATGCTAACAAATACGTTTAGTGTCGGTTCTGTTTGGCAAGGAACGCTGCAATATATGCTTGAAACAACAAAAGAAATAGGAGATACTACTAGTTCCATTAATCTGGTCGTTGGCGAATGCAATGATAGTTATTTACATACAGCACGATACCCGGCAATTCAACCAGAACATGCCATCCAAGCCATTAGAAATGCAACTATACATCCAGTAAAAGAGGGCGCAGTAGGTGCTGGAAAAGGAATGGTATGTTTCGGCTATAAAGGCGGTATCGGCACTGCATCGCGAATCGTTACCCACCTGAATGAAAAGTATACTGTCGGCTGTCTTGTTGTAAGTAATTTTGGAAAGCGAGAAGATGCTTTATTTGCTGCTTGGGATAAAATATACTTAGACACACCAGATGGATCGATTATGATGGTGATTGCAACGGATGCTCCTATGTATCATAGGCAACTGAAACGGCTAGCCAAACGATGTGCTGCAGGACTAGGAAGAACTGGTAGTCATTTGGATAATGGTAGTGGCGACATTGCAATCGCCTTTTCCACAGCACATACATATGAGCATAAACGAAGTACGATGAACGACGCCATGACGTATCTCCGTGATGATCATCCTATTATGAATCAGTTATTTCAAGCAGTAGTCGAAGTGATTGAGGAAGGTGTTATTCGTTCATTAAAAAAAGCAGATACTACGAGAGGAAGAAAAGGAAGGGTCATTGAAAAGGCACCTTTCTAAGCTAGTACTTGCTAGCGATAGATTTATTTCAGCGCTGGTATGTTAATAGAAATTTAATTACTGATTTAATTAGCTTCACGAATTAACTTGTTAACATGAAAGAGGCTGGGAAAAAACACAACGTCTTTACTCAAAATACGAATAATCATGTTATCAATAGGAGGATCATCGCCGCACCGTGAAAATATATTCGCTTTCCGCGGGCAAGGCCACAGCTAACTTGGCAAAGAAAAACACGTTACCACGTGGATCTTCGGACTTGTGCTGTTCCCGCCGGAGTCTCGCTTATTTCAGGTGCTAAATGAATGATTCTAATCAAAAAACGAACGATAATTAATTTCACCTAATTATCATTCGTTTTTTATTGTTTTTTCATTCTTTTATCTTAGTCTCTTTCTTTAATTAAAGTAATTCATCAAGCCTTCTACGATACTGTTTGCAACCGTATTTTGATAGTCTTCAGATTGTGCCATAGATAAATCACCTGGATTAGTAATGAACCCTAATTCTACTAATACGCTTGGAAAACGATTTTTACGTAAAACATAGAAGTTACTTTCTTTAATTCCACGACCTTGCAAAGATACATTTTGCTCCAGCGAACCTTGAATATTGCTAGCTAAATCACGGTTTTTTTCACCCGAATGGTAGTATGTTTCAATTCCATTCATTCTCATTAAGGGATGGGCATTGTAATGTAGACTAATAAATGCATGTGTATGATATAAATTACTTAATCTCACTCGCTCGTTCAGAGAAATGTAATAATCACTATTGCGTGTCAGAATAACCGTAGCACCGGCTTGACGCAGCTTTTGCTCCACGTGATCGGCAGTGCGCATAATTATATCTTTTTCGAACACACCGTTTACGCCTAGGGAACCCGGATCTTTCCCTCCATGTCCAGGGTCAATTACAATATTATATCCTTGAAGGGATCCAGTACTAGCAGTATTAGCTTCTCTTTTCTTCTGTTCATCTTTCTTCGTGGATTCCACTTTTTCCGCTTGGGTATTTTTTGTATTTTTTTTGCTAGTTTTCTTAGACACCTGCGTTTGATTTGTTTCGTTGACCTCAAATAAATATTGTGAAGCTACCCATGCTTCTTGTCCATCATAATACGTTTGTACCCAGCCAAAGAATTCCTTGTATACTCTAACTTTATCGCCGTTTTGTAATTGCCCTATTATCGGTGCATCGTGAGAAGGACCAGATCTTACATTTAGATTAGATGTCCCTGCAGCAAATACCTTATCTTTACTCGTTAAGGTTGCTGCATTCTGTGCTTTCGGTAGATTTTTTTGCGTATAGCCTGCCGCTTTCGCTGACGAGCTTGGTTTAAATAAATATTGTGAAGCAACCCATGCCTCTTGACCACCATAATACGTTTGTACCCAACCAAAAGACTCCTTATAAACTTTTACTCTATCACCTTTATCTAGCTTACCTATTATTGGTGCTTGATGATTAGGAGACGACCTTACATTTAAATTAGCTGATCCTACCTCATACATCTCGGCATCTTGGGCGCTAACAGGTAATTCGAATAAATTAATAAAAAGAATGATTACCATACTTATACTCACTGTTATGAGCCGCTTCATTAAATAAAAAGCCTCCTTCATTTTTCCTGTAGTTAGTTTTCATTACTAGATTATAGCAAAGATACAACATCATCCGCCAAAATTTACTAGAAATTAAAAAGAATTTACGTGTGTGCTAAAGGAAGACATTTACTGTTTATAGCTTATTTCTACGTTGTCTTCACTCTCTAACCTCCCTACTTATTTGTAAATAGATTCCTTAGGCTAGCATCGTATCGTTACTGAAGCAAATGACTTAGTTAAATAAGGACTATTTACCTAATAATCTGAATATACTAAAATTATTATCTTCATATTAATTTATTTTATGTGCTTTGTCTACCAAAATCTACAATTTTAGACAAAATGACTCAGATTAGTTCATAAGTTTCATGTTAAGCATAGAGTGAACTTTCCATCAGTTGGTGAGCGTTTTCTTTATCCCCCACTGATGGTTAGTGGATCAATCCACATATAAAAAACCCGTATCACTGTAAATGTGTAATACGGGTTTTTTTATCGCTTTTTTTCTAATCCTCATCCTTAACATCTATATCTTCAGGAATTGGCTCATTCAAATAATCTAAAATCATTTTACGGTATTTTTCCACCTGCTCTAAATGTGTATGAAATTGCTCTTTATTAATCAGAAACTGTTCACCATCATGAACAGCACGTATTCTACCTTGTAGAACAAGCGCGTTAATCTTTGTTTCCTCCATAGACAAAAACTCCGCCGTTTCCGGTATGGTTAGATACATCATCCTCCATTCCTTTCTTCATCATTTTGGAAACGTAACTCACCTCTAACACGTACTATTAAACCCATCCCCGATTATTATACCAAGATATCACGATATTCTGGAGTTCTTTCCATTTTGTTTTTCGCATAGGAGCAAGCAGGTTTAATCTTTTTTTCTTCTCTCCGTGCAAATTTAACCACTTCATCAACTAATTTCCCTGCAACGCCTTGGCCACGTAATTCTTCCGATACTTTGGTATGAGTAATGATTATATGCCCTTCATCGGAAGTATCAAACGTAATTTCGGCTTCTGGATTTTGTTCATCATCTCCAATATAAAATTTATGATCTCCTTTTTTTACAGCTGCCATTATTCAACCGCTCCTCTAAAATGAATTTGTAAAGATAGTTTTAATAATAACTAAAAAAACTATTCAGTTTGGAGTAATCTTCTTTAAAATATGGGAATAATGACTGCTTTACATGCCTTTTCATAAAATTCAATCGGGCCTGCCCCACCAAGTATTGCATATTCATAACCAATTTCTTTCATATCTCGTAAGCAATGGTGTAATAAACCAAATCCAATTCCGTTTCCTCTTAAGTCTAACTTTACTCCCATTGGACCAAAATAGTTCTTTTTATTTTGAAAGATGTCAAAGGCAGCAAATCCCACATAGTTACGTTGCGAATCAGTAGCAACATAGATCGTATCTTTCCCTTCAACGAAAGCCCTTTCAATTGTTAATGACCATTCCCGCGAAAAGTGATCATAGACAAATGATACAAGCTTATTCCTATCTGTATGATATACACGTCGAATCCCGAATGAAGATGGAATATTTGGAAATGAATAATTACCAAGATGGGTAATCATATCTCTTGCTGTAGCTCCTAAGCTTATCATCATAAACTTATCATCATCCGTCAGTAGCTTGTCCACTTGATCTGTTCTTAACAAAGCTTTGAGTAAATGACCCTCGTTCAAATATATTTGATTGAATTTTTGCATATATCCAATAGCGGAAGCAAAAACAATTGTTACATCTTTTTCAACAGGTATAGAAAAGTATGGACTTGACATTTGCCTATAATCAAAGGTTTGAACGTTTTTATCCACACAACGCAATTCTTCAATACTAATGGAGCTCCAATAGGAAAGCTCAGCCAAAAAACTAGCGTCTTGCTTCAAAAAAGCGATTAATAAATGAAGAATGGACACTGTTTGTTTATCCGTTTTTGCCGCTTCTTCTTCTGCACATTCTATTATCATTTGCATTCTATCTGTCATTCGCATTACCATCCTACCCTCTTCCCTAAATCATATTATTCCTTGTATTATTTTAAGAGACCTAGACGGAAGCCAGTTGAAACAACTTGGGTGCGATTCCTTGCCTTTAGTTTCCCCATAAGACTACTGACATAGTCTCTAACTGTGTGTTCACTAAGATGTAAGTTTTCCCCCATTTGTCTATTGTCATAGCCCTCAGCTAATAGGGTTAAAATGTTTAATTCACGTTTTGTTAGTTGAATGCCGTAAAGTGGATGTACCTGGCCCTCGTGCTTTTGAATAAAATGCCCAATTCGCTTTCCTATTTCTTCAAGTAGCTCAAGCTCATCTTTAGCTACTTCAAATTCTTTTCCTATCTGATCGAGGGTAATCCAGCCTAACATTTCATGCTCGTAGTACACTGGCACAATAATTAAAGATGAAAGCTCAAACAGTTCAATGGTTTCTTTATTAATGGAAAGAGCAGGGTCTTTAATAAACATTGGTTTCTTGGTAATACGTATCTGATCAAATAGTTGATTCGGATAAAGTGGGCCTTTAAATCCTTGAACCTTTGATAATTCTGAACCGACTATCCCCTTAAATTCTTTAGACCAAGGGATATAGGCATATAATACACATCGATTATAGTGTAGTAATTCTTCACATTGCTTCATGATATAAGCGAGATCATCTACACCTACACAATCTAATAAAATCGTATTAAATCTATCTAATGTAAGTAATTTTTTCGTAATTGCTTTCTCCTGTCGATCATACTTTGTAATCAAATTACTTATTTGGGAAATATAATTAGCAATTGACGATTGTTCTTGAATAGTGAGCCCGAGTGACCCTTTTATATACAGTGCTCCATCAGCTAATGGAAAGCACGGCAATTGATCGAGAAAACCTGGGCTTAATGATGTTTGAAAAGCGTCTGGTATAAAATGAAGATTACCATCAACTTCAGACCGCTTCCAGCTGCTCACAATCGGTGAAACGGCTTGTTGATTTTGTAGTAAATATAGTTCATCAATAGGATAGCTTGCTAAATAAGATGTTATTAATATTTGAAAATCATGTGGGATTAGGTCACGTCTATCACGACTACGATTGTTTGCAGAGGCATATATTTGAAATAACTTAGAAAAGGTTGATGATAAGAATAATATTCCCGATAATAACTGTTCATCTTTCGTTTCATCGTATAAATTTACAAATGCCTTCTCCAAAATGAAATAAAATGCATGTAGCCGTTTTACAGATAATACAGAAATATGACGTTGTATCCAGATGCTTAATAATTGATGAAACGCCAGTTTTGTTTTTAATTGATCGGAACCTGTAATTGTTTCAAAGAAAGAATTTGCAAGTATTCCTATTACTTCTTGTTCGTAATTGGTAAGTAATGAATCTAATTGAAGATGAATGTTCATATTCCCCTGCAATTGTTGCTTATGTGTCCTGATAAATCGTTTAAAATCCTCATTGGATATTTCTGGAATGAAATGAGCATGCTGTGTCAATTCTATTCTAACCCCCTTTATACCAATACTTCCTATATTTGAACGGTATTTTATGACTATTTTCCCTCTATTCATAGGATATTCCTTTTTTCATATGCCATATACAATTTATATAACGTACGTATACCATTTTCGATAAATACGCATGAACACCAGTCGATTATCTATACTAAGAAAAGAATTACGAGAAATAGTCACAAAACTTGAATGCCGTAATACATCATCATGGAGTTACGGAATCACCATTATTATAAGAAAAATAATTTAGAAAGTACAAATTTTAAACTAATCATCCTATAGTTTTATTTGTATCCCTTCTTAAGGAGGTGTCTTTAGATAACTAGTAATGTATAATAATAAAACCCTATTCATATAACTAGAAAGAACGATCGTGATGAAGCTAGAGAATAAAGTAGCCATCATTACAGGAGGGAGGAACTGGAATTGGTAAGAAGACAGCCCTATTGTTTGCTAACGAAGGGGCGAAATTAGTCATCACAGATATTAACGAAGAATCTGGTAGAAAAACAGTAGACGAAATAAAAGCGCTAGGTTCGGAAGGGATTTTCATTAAGCATGATGTAAGTAATGAAGAGGATTGGAAGCAAGTAATTAATGAAACTATAAACCATTTCAGCACAATTGATGTGTTATTTAATAATGCTGGCATCTATATTATTAAACCACTTGTAGAAACTGAATTAGAAGAATGGAACCGTCTTATGTCGATTAACGTTACTGGTGTATTCTTGGGTATGAAACATGCTGTTCCAGTAATGGCAAAACAAAAAAGTGGGTCTGCATTAATGCTTCCTCTGTAGCAGGGCTTATCGGTGCGCCAGGCCATGTTCTATATGGAGCTAGCAAAGGTGCTGTACGTATAATGACGAAGGATATTGCTATGGAGTATGCAAATACTGGAGTGCGCGTAAATTCTATCCATCCCGGTTATATTGAGACAGCAATGGCTAACTATGCATCTGAACAAACTGGTCATTCCAAAGAAGAATTAGACAAAACCTATCCACTTGGAAGAATGGGAAAACCTGAAGAAGTAGCTAAAATGGTGCTATTTCTTGCTTCAGATGATGCTTCCTTCTCAACAGGAGCTGAGTTTGTAATTGATGGTGGAGCAACAGTAAACTAAAAGGAGTTTTTCAAATGAAATTAGCAGAAAAAATAGCAATTATTACTGGTGGCGCTAGCGGTATTGGAGAAGCAACTGTGCGATTATTTGTACAGGAAGGTGCTAAAGTAGCAATAGCGGACTTTTCAGACCATGGTCAAGAAATCTCGGATGAGCTGAATCAAAAAGGATATGAAACCATCTTTATAAAAACCGATGTTTCCAACGAGGAACATACAAAAAATATGATTAATCAAACGGTACGACATTTTGGCAGAGTGGACATTATGTTTGCAAATGCTGGAATTGCGAATGACGCAAATATCCATGAGCTATCCTACGATAAGTGGAAAAAAACAATTGATATTAATTTATCAGGCGTTTATCTTTCCGATAAATACGCCATTGAGCAAATGCGGCAGCAGGAGGATGGTGGAGTTATTGTAAATAGCGGGTCCATTCACAGCTTCGTAGGGAAGGATAGTGTAACCGCCTATTCCGCAGCAAAAGGTGGTGTAAAACTACTAACCCAAACATTAGGTATTGCTTACGCCAAAGAAGGCATACGTGTTAATGCTATTTGCCCAGGGTACATTGATACTCCATTAATCGCCAAATCTTCGCCAGAAGTAAAGGACCATCTTGTTAGTCTCCATCCAATGGGAAGACTGGGTAAAGCAGAAGAAGTTGCTAAATCCGTGTTGTTTTTAGCAAGTGACGATGCCTCATTTATTGCTGGAACAACTCTATTAGTAGACGGTGGCTATACTGCGCAATAAGCTAAAAATAATTAACAATGCTTTGTAGAATATTCATAGAAACGACCTGTCCCAAAAACTGCTTTAAAAGCACAACTAGCTATGTCAGACTTCCATATGAGTTTCACACGCCAATTATAGTATGGATTAGTCTAAGGGCCAGTGCCGTTTCTATTTTACATACTAGTTACTACCAGTCCAGCAATGACGAGTCTTTTAGTGGGCAATTTCTAAATCTGTTAACGAAAAATGAAACATACGCTCAAAATTTTCTTCATTATTTACAGAATATCCAGATCCATTGAGCGAATAAGTAATATCTGTCACTTTATGATGATTATCATATGGAACCCAGCCAAATCTTAGATGATGCTCGAAAATAAATCTATTAAATGTATTCGTCGCTTTAGTCGCTTCGAATGTTTTTATTTCCTCAATCATGCTTTTCCAATTGGCAATTTACGTATACCATAAGAAGACGTATCAAGCGATATTTCATCCTTCATCTGTATGGCTGGATGATAATTAGTTCCAGAATAGCCTCGTTTTTTCTTCAGAAAAAAATCCAATGCTGCCACTTGGTCACGAGGATCTAAATTCCATACAAAATAATACGTTTCGGGATTATTCTCCTCTATTTTTAACACACGTGGTCGGAGATTAATCTTAACCCAATTCAATTTCCATTGATTTCTTTTCCATTCCCAGTAACTTCCTGAATACGTTTGATTTTCTGTAATAAATGGGACGAAGAAATGCCGTTCATCAATTTTTATTACATCTTGAACTTGTTTTACGTTACTCTTAAATATAACCTCCTCTATTTCCAAAGCAATCTGCTCATCACTTAAGAATACACTAGGCTTAAACGGATAAAACCAATATATGAAAAATACTATAACAGCTGCTAATAAGCTAAACATTATTATTTTTTTATACATTATGATGACCCCTTTTCTTTTAGAAAAGGGGCAGATGATCGAAAATATAACTGCTTATCTTCCATCGAAATAAGTATACTTTCAAGATAAATGATAGGTGATTTTCCACTACTCCATTTTGTTTCGATGCCTGTTAATACATACGGAAAACATGCCTCTCTGTGATTTGAACCTAATGTATGTACTGCTTCAAACCATTTCCCGCTATCCACAGGCCTCTCAGCAAATGGATTCAAATTATTATTAAAAATAGTAATACTACACTAATTGGAAACACAGTAATATCAAAAGAACCAACTGTTAATTGTATGGAAATAAGTCCGATAATTAAAAATAAGATTGCTTTCCAGAAGCTCCAGGCTTGAGAATGCTTTTGAAACGTATGAAGTGCTATCACACCAAGTAATCCATATGCTATTATTACCATTATCAATTCAATTATATTATCTATACGAACAACCTTTTCAAAACGAAGCTAATCTAATCGTTATTTAAAGATGCTATTTCACACCACTTTCCAGAATGGTGAATGTTTGACGATCACAATTAATTTCAGCCATCGCCCCATACGGTAGAACGATTTTGGGTTCCGTATGACCAAAATTCAAGTTATAAAGGATAGGTAAATCTTCTAATTGATACTCTTGCATGACTAACTGAATAACTTCTTTATATTCTGCAAAATAAGCTTCATCTTTTGGTTTCCCAAAAACGATTCCGTTAGCAGCCTGCAAAATACCCTGTGCCGCATAGTTGCGTAACCAAGATTTCAAGAGATCTGGGGATGACTTGACCTCAGAAGTTTCGAAGAATATAATACTATCTTCCCAGTCCTTCTTAGCAGGCCAGAGCTCTGTTCCTTTTGCAATCTCCAAAACTTCTATACACCCTCCAATTAATCTACCAGACACCACTTCAGAGCCTTGAAGCAATTCATATCCATTATTATGTTGCATTGTTCTTTGTATCTGATTATTGGATTCAACTGCCCAATCTAAATATTCACTCGTCCATGCTTTAGCTGGCTTAATTTCACCTATAGGCTCTCGTGAAAATAACGTTTGTTTAATAGATTCAACAGTATACGCGTGCATTTCTACATTTTCGGCAAAATCAGTTAAAATCGCTGGACCATAGAATGATGTTATTCCTGCTTTATAACAGAACAAATGTAGGATTGTAACATCTGAATATCCTAGTAAAATCTTTGGATTATTTTTCATTACGTCAAAATCAATAAAGGGAAGCAATCGAATACTATCATCTCCACCAATGTTGGCAATAATTGCTTTAATTGACTTATCCTTAAATGCTGTCATTATATCATTAGCACGGGCTTGGGGATTTTTATATACATAATCTGAACCTTTTAGGCTATTAGGCATAGCCACCACTTCTAAACCAAATACATCTTCCAAACGTTTGACTCCCTGCTCATAACGGCGTCTTAATTCTGGATCACCAGCACCTCCCCAACTCGGACTTATAGTAGCAATACGATCTCCCTTTTTTAACATTTCTGGCTTTTTTAACATAAAACCACCACCCTGACTTTTCTGAGAAAGTTACCTTTCGTATGTATTGCTGCACGAGACTTTTTTATATATCAACATTTAATTGCTTCTGTAAATATTCCTCCACACTAGGTTGACCTGATGGATGATTCAGAACCGTACCCACCCAGCTATCCCTCTCAAAGCTCATTAGCTTAAGATCCCAACAGCATGCAATTAAGCTTGTATTAGTATATTCTTTAAACATATTTGGCTCCTCCTTGGTAGATATGTATACATGATGTTGAAGCTCATTTTCATTTGACCACCAATCGACAAATATAAAATTAGCATCCTTTCCATCGTGAACGCCGACAAAACCAGCTCCATACCGATTTTCAGTAATTGCAGGAACAGGCAAGCTTTGCTGTGCTATTTCTTTAGCCTTGCTAATTAAGTCATGACTCGGGAAATCATTTTTATAGGAAATGCCATACATTTTAATTTTCCAATCGTTGATCTCCCATAATTCTAGAAAACGAATTGGCCTTTTTTGATAACTTTCCGATAGTTCGATCAATAACCTCATTCCTTTCCTTATATAAATAACAGAACGATGCTTCTACACAATCTCTAATCCCTAAAATAATTTTGTGTAAATTAGTATTTTTCTGATTTTATTTCATGTAAGATAGCTTGTTCATCTTCATTATAACATTTTAATAATTTCAATATTAGTCTGTATTTTCTTTTAATCTTCTATATAATTCAATACACAGGAAGGTGAGATAAATGATCGATGATCGAATTTCTACATCTTTCATTTCACATAATCTTCGTAAAATTGGACTTATATCTCTTCGTAACTTTCCGTATATAACTTTTTGTCTATACTTTAGAATAAACACAATATGGTACTTACCATTTCACATTGTGTTGTGATAAATAATGTTACTCAACAAGAGTTGATCTCCTCTCGTTAGCGACCATTTTCTATTATAACCTTTGGAGATTTTTCTTTTACAACCCTACAAAGTTCATTTTTACTCAGGCAGAGCCTTTGGATTTTAAAGAAGTAATAAAAAAAGGCTGGGACAAAACACAACGTCTTTACTCAAAATGAATAATCATATTATCAATAGGAGTATTATCGCCGCACCGTGAAACTATACTCGCTTTCCGTGGGTACGGCCTCAGCTAACTTGGTAAAGAAAAACACGTTACCAAGTGGATCTTTGGACTCGTGCTGTTCTTGCCGGAGTCTCGCCTATTTCAGGTACTAAATTAAATATTCCAATTTAAACTTACCGTTCGTTTTTTATTGTTTCTTCATTCTTTTGTCTTAGCCTCTTTACCCGCGACACCACTTTCGAATCCTTTACTTTAAAAACGCCTTCAGTTAAATATTTTTCATAACCTGCTCATTTGAAGTATATGCGTAAACAGCTTGCCAGTCTTCCTGTCAAAAAACACGGATTAATAACCGTTCTGTTTGAATATATAGTGAAACTTCAATCAGTTGGGGGTTTTGTTTATCCCCACTGATTGTAAGTATCGCAAGGGTATGAGCTAAAGGCCGCCTTTGAACCAATCGGACATTTACTGACATCCGATCCCCCTCTTATGCATATATTGGTTTCTCTTTATTGCTTGAAGAGGGGATCTTACTGCCAATGATATGTGGGATAAAAATCCAGAATTTAGAGAAATGGTCCGTATCGGCAAATCATTGGGTATACACGTAGACTGCAGGAAAATACTCGATAGGCTCCGATATGTGATACTTACCATTACCAGACTATAACTCTCAGAACCCTCGGCATAGCAAACTGTTTTCTAAACCATTAATAATGGAAGAAGTCACATCTGTTCTGGTGCTTTTATTCCCAATAGGCGCAATCCTTCTTTAATTACGACCGCAGTACAGTGGACAAGTGCAATTCTCTGCTCTTGTTGTTCATCTTCAGTTAATATTTGTTGATTAGCATAATATTTGTTGAATTCTCTACAAAGGTCTAATAAATAACTTGCTAATATAGATGGCTTTCCTTGATCAAGACAATGTTGAATATTAAATGGAAAATTATATAACTGTTTGATTACCGACCAGCTATTTTCTTCCTCTAACCCTATAATATTTCCCGCCATAACTTTTTCACTCTTACGTAATATTGAGCATGCTCGTGCATGTGTATACTGAATGTATGGCCCTGTTGCTCCTTCAAACCGAAGCATTTCTTCAAGAGAAAACTCTACATTATGTTGTCGATCTGTTTTCAAATCATGAAATATAACAGCACCGATACCAACATCTTTGGCAATTTCTGATTGGTTCTCTAGGTTGGGATTTCTATCTTTTATTTTTTCTGCTGCTAACATCACTGCTTCTTCCAACACTTTCTCTAATAAAACCACTTTTCCTTTTCTAGTAGACATTTTCTTACCATCTTTTAGAATAAATCCAAAAGGTAAATGTTGCATATTCCCTGCCCAATTTAATCCTAGTTTCTTAAGTACTAGGAACACTTGTTGAAAATGCAAGCTTTGTTCGTGTCCTACGACATAGATAGATTTTGCAAATTGATACTTGTTATAACGATAAATTGCAGCAGTTAAGTCTCTCGTAGCATAAAGTGTTGCACCATCTGATTTTTTGATAAGACAGGGTGGCAAATCATGTTCATCAAGACGAACAACATCTGCTCCATCGGACTTAGTTAACAAACCTTTAGACTTTAATATATTTACTGTTTCATCCATTTTATCATTATAAAATGCTTCTCCATCATAGGAATCAAAGTATACGTCAAGCAAGTCATATATCTTTTTAAATTCTTTTAATGATTCTTCCTTAAACCAATTCCATAACTTTGTTGCTTTAACATCCCTTTTTTCCAATTTTAAAAACCACTTTCTTGCTTCAGTCTCTAAGGATTGATCGTTATTAGCTTCTTTATGAAAATTCACATAAAGATTTAGTAACTCCTGAATTGGATTTACCTCAATTTGCTCATCATCTCCCCAGTAATAATAAGCAGCAATTAGTTTTCCAAATTGCGTACCCCAGTCACCAAGATGATTAATTCTTACCGGGTTATAACCACATTTTTCTAAAATGTTTGCATAGGAATTACCTATCACGGTTGAGCGCAAATGTCCCATAGAAAAAGGCTTTGCAATATTTGGAGAAGAAAAATCAATTGTAATATTCTCGCCATTACCTATTTTTAATGATCCAAATCTACTTCCTTGCTGTAATATAGTATTCATTACATTTTTACTAACTACCGTTTTATTTAGGAAGCAATTGAGATAAGGTCCATTTGCAACCACTTGTTCAAAAAGCGGATGTTTCATTTTAATAGCGATTTTTTTAGCAGTATTAGCGGGATTCTCTTTCACATGTTTGGCAAGAACGAAACATGGAAATGCTAAGTCGCCTTGCTTATTATATTTAGGGATTTCAATTTGCTTCTTTACGTCTAATAGGGTTAATAATTCATTAGAATGTTTCACAATTTCATTAGCAAACACTTGTTTTAATTCCATTTCTCTCTCTCCTTTTATCTAAATAACTATCCGCCCGTAAAACGGGCGGTTTTAGTTTCGCCCTATAAGGGCACTTTACCAACGAGACCCCTAAAGG
>NZ_CANMAB010000097.1:0-16114 GCF_947495635.1 uncultured Virgibacillus sp.
TCGAAAAACCATATTTGGGCAGTAAAGTGTTTCAAATTAATAAGCAGAAATTGTGTCATTTTACTTGACGGTCACAACTGTGACGGCATTGCTGTAAAGTTCCAGATTGTGGAATATGCTATACTAAAACTATTATAGGTGGGGGGTGAAGTGGGAAATCATATATGGCACCCCGAATAAATGACAATTTTCAACAATAGTCTTTTTTCTTATAGCCAGTAACATTTCGTGTAAAGGGGGATTAAAGATGCAAGAGTTACTACAATCATTCTTAGAGGATGAAATTTCTGATCAGGAATTTTATGATGGAATCATTGATTTTGTATATTCCTTCAATATTAGAAGTGGAGAATATGAATGTAATCGATTTGTTATTAAAAAAATGGACCATTTAAACTTTATTATATTTGATGAATATGTAATTGATGACAAAAGAGAAATTCATAATTCCGTATCAATACATAAGAATAAATTCATAAAACTGGTCAATGAATTTGCAAAAAAGCAAGGGATTATAATAAGAAGTTCTTTTTAAGTAATCGAACACGCTTATCTGAAATAAGGAAAAGCGTCATTCTTTTTGAAAAGGTCCAGAATGCTAAACAAACAGGAAGTGTGGTGGTGTACTAAATGCAAAATGTAAGAACTATAACAAGTAATTTACCTGAGCAGTATACATAAATCCTTGGTAGGTGTATATAAACCGATTGAAACCGAAAACTGTAATACTGAATATGGAATAAGTGGTAATTTAGGTTTTAATACATACCTTATTTCAAATGCTACAGCAGCGTTTGGTTTGAAAGACCAAAATGATAGATATTATGATGCAGAAATTATACACAATATATCTCTAGCTACATTGAATGACGAATTTGCCATACGCTATGATAGCCACCTATAGGCAACAAGAATTTTGGATGCTTGAACTGATCAATGTTTCCTCTAATTCTATAAATAGGTTGGATCCATTCAAAAATTTTAAAGGTTAATGGAAAACTTCTTGAAAAAATGAGAAACTGGCTAATTGATTTAAAAGAAAACTAATAGGTGTGAATTAAATTATGATGATGTTAGGACTTTGTTTAAGCATACGCTTGAATGTATAACTGATACAAATTCGCGGAATGCGGATGTTTTAACGATATCTTTATGATTAATAAACCTTGTTGTAATCGTCCCGTATTCTGCTGGTAGTGTAAAACGTGTGATATCTCCATCCTTGTCAAGCTTGTCAGCTACTGGCTTTGTTAGAAGCGAAATGCCTAATCCGGCTTTGACACAGCCTATTACACCATCCAAGGTGTTTAATTCCATCATATTGGTTGGCCTAATTCCTTTTGAATCCAGCCAGTTTTCCAATATATCTCTGTAAAAACAACCCGACTTAAACACAATGAATGTTTGATTGTTTAGTTGGTCAAAATCTATGCTAGTGAGGATATTTTTCTTTGAAACCAAAACCAACTCTTCTTCAACAACCTCAATTTTCTCCAACTCTGGATGATTAACTTCCCCTGCTACAAAGGCTCCTTCAATTTCGCGTTTCAAAGTTGCTTTTATTAGATCTGCTGTGGTACCGGTTTGAAGAGACAACTCTACCTGTGGGTATTGTTTATGATAGGAAGACAAAATATTTGGTAACCGAGTAGCTGCTGTTGTTTCCATTGAACCAATGGACAACGTTCCATTCGGCTTATTGCTGCTCTTTAACGTTTTCTCAACATCATTCATTAGACGTAGAACCTTTTCTGCATAAGTAAAAAGAATCTCGCCAGTAGCGGTTAGATTCACACCATGTTTATGACGATAGAATAGTGTGGTCTCATAATTCTTTTCAAGTCGTTTAATTTTTGCAGTCACATTGGATTGAACAAAATTTAGACTCTTGGCCGCTTTCGTAATATTGGCTTCCTTTGCAACTTCCGTGAAAACACGAAGATCTTCCAAATTCATGACTAACATCCCTTTTGATTTCAGATATCAATATTTTTGATGACAAGCAATAAAAAACATCATTTTACGTGTGGTTTTACTCCAATTATAATCAAGATATAGGATTTTGGAAACCCTTTTAATTATTACCATTGTAAGGAGGAATAATGATTTGTGGCATGAGAACGAGATTACTAGGAAACTAGACATTCAATATCCGATTATTCAAGCAGGAATGGCAGGGGGGACTACGACACCGGAACTTATAGCTTCTGTTTCCAATGCTGGGGGACTTGGGACTCTAGGTGCTGGTTATATGAACCCGAAACATATGAAGCAAACCATTCAGAAAATCAAAAAATTAACGAATCGGCCTTTCGGAGTCAATGTCTTTATTTCTGAAACACCGAATGTATCCGAAAAGGAAATTGAAAAAGCCAATGAATTATTGCGTCCCTTTCGCAAAGAATTAAAATTAACGGAACCGAAAGTTACAAAACCGTTGACCCATTTATTTGAAAAGCAAATGGAAATTATTTTAGAAGAACGGGTGCCTGTTTGCAGTTTTACATTCGGCGTTCCTTCTAAAGAAGAAGTTCAACAGTTAAAACAGAAAGGTACTATCGTTATGGGGACAGCAACTACTGTTAAAGAAGCAATGATCAATGAAGAACACGGTATAGATATGGTCGTTATGCAGGGAAGTGAAGCTGGAGGTCATCGTGGAACGTTTTCGGCATCATTTGATAAGGCCATGATTGGAACGATGGCGCTTATCCCGCAAACAGTTGATCATGTCAATATTCCGGTAATTGCCGCAGGAGGCATAATGGACGGGAGAGGTGTTTTGGCTTCTCTTACACTGGGAGCCCAAGCCGTTCAAATGGGAACCGCTTTTGTTACCAGTTTGGAAAGTGGAGCGAATAAGCAACAAATCGAGGCGATTTTGACCAGCACCGAGGAGCATCCAGTCATCACTTCGGCATTTAGTGGTAAACCAGCAAGAGGGATTCAAAATGAATTTATCACGAAAATGGCTCCATATGAACGGTCCCTCCCAGGTTACCCGGTGCAACACACATTGACCAAACAGATTCGAAGTGAGGCAGCCAAACAAAATAGACCGGAATGGGTCCATCTTTGGAGCGGTCAAAGCCCTCGATTAAGCAAACGAAAATCCGCTGCTTCCATAATTGCAGACATCGTTTCTCAAGTTGATGATCTTGTGAAATACAGATAAGGAAAAAGGGGAGATATTGGATGAGACCTGTTTATGCACTAGTAGCTGGAATGGCTTCTTTAATGATTGTTATGGGGATCGGAAGAATTGCTTACACTCCTATTCTTCCCTTTATGCAACACGACGTCCATTTATCCGAAAAGATGGCCGGGTATTTAGCCTCCTCTAATTATCTCGGTTATCTTTTCGGCGCATTGGTTGCCAGCTTTTATAGTTAAAAAAAAAAGGAAAGGCGTATTATTTAAAGTTCTATCTGGTTATTAACATTATCACGACCATCCTAATGGGGGTAACTTTCAATTCTGTATTTTGGTTGATCTTGAGACTGGTTTCCGGAATAAGCAGTGGACTTGTATTTGTTTTAGCTTCTGGAATTGTGTTAGAAACGCTTGAAGCTCATAAACGTCAATCCTTGTCGGGCATTTTTTATGGTAGTAACGCTTTGTATGGAGCATTCACAGCCCAGATCCTTGGAGTCATACTACCGGTTCTGACGCACAGTGCTGTTGGTGTTTTTCTAGGAGCCTTTTTATTCGGAGGGACATTTATGGGAATTACTACTTTGACTGTATCTAAAGGGGAAAGCTTATCCTTTCAAAATAGCAACAAGACGATTGGATACTTAACAGCTTCATACGGGATCGGACAAATTATAGGTCCCATCATTGCAGGGATGTTGACATACCGTACTAGTGATTATAATGGAGCGCTAATTTTTGCATCAGTGATTTTGTTAGTAGGTATAATTTTATTGTATATTGGTCATTACAAACAGGTTGGACAAAAAGAAGCTTTCAGCTAATGATTCGTTAATGCAGGGTATGTTGGATTACGGTAGGATCCCGTAGGGGCTCTGGTTACCAAAATGATTTGAAAACCAAAAAGTTGAACAGTTTAATAAATGTTATACCGAAAGGACTTACAGTTAATTTTCCTCAATGAGCCATTGAATTGAAAAAGATTTGAGTATATAGAATCCGATTAAGTAGGTATTTACTAAAGATAACGGCAAATAGATAATGTTGGGCCGCCCGATTAATGTCGTTTTTCGTTTTAGAATTAATCTAAAACTTTTTGCTTCTTATTTTTGATGCAGCTCAACATTTAAAGTAAATAACGGCTATAAGATTGAGTATGCTTAATGTTAGACTTGATGGATTGGACCAGAAAATCATGCAACTTTTCATAAGTTAAGATTTTTATATTTTGCTATGTTTTTCTTTTCATCATTTTATCTGCTTACCAAAAGGAATATAGCAATGAATATAATACTGATGATTCAATTATTATTTAAATATTAGAAATTATTGATTTAAAACATAAAAGTGGTATACTATATACAGGAGAAATACGGAAGGTGGAATTGGATTTGCCAGCATACTTGTAATGGTTGAGTAACTAAATAGTACATTTCTTTTTTTGAACATGATTGTTCAATCACGGGAGAAGTGTGCCTATTTTTAACCATTACAGGGAACGCAGGATAGTCAGTTGTTTTAATTCCAGCGGGATACCTATAAGGTATTCCGCTTTTTTAAATGGGAAATCTTTCTCCATTCAACCGTTGTTGCGTTCCTCTGAATAATTAGGAGGATCGTGTGTATGAGTTTTCATCATTTATTTACTTATGAGATCATTGCTCTGGAAACACCTTATATAAAAAGAAATTGTAGTAAATGTAAAACGAACACAGAATTTTATTGTAGTGAGAAATTCAGGATGAATGCAAATCAGAAATTAGTTGATATTTGGCTTATTTATAACTGTATACATTGTGAGGGAACTTGGAATTACCCTATTTTATCGAGAGTAAATATCAATAAAATTGAGTCCACGCTCATTCAAAAGTTTATGAATAATGATAAAGAGACAATTTGGTACTATGCTTTTCAAATCAACAAATTAAGAAAGCTATGTAATGATGTAAATACAGATATACGGTACGAGTTAAGAAAAGAAAAGCTCAATCCACTATCTAGCGAAGTCACTATTAGAATTTGCTATAAATATGATTTTGGTCTTAGAATAGATAAACTAATAGCAGAAATCTTTGCCATTTCAAGGTCAAAAGTAAATGAATTATCTCAGAATGGAACTATTTTACTAAATCCAAACATTAAAATGAAGAGCAAGGTTATAGATGAGTTACAAATTACAGTCATTGGTGATTGGTACAAAGTTGATGCTTTGACATAATAGTCCATTATCGTTGTTATTAGAAATAATAAGAAACATTCTAAATAAGGGGAATATAGATGCCGACTATTAAACATAAGCAATTTATAAAAGCGCCTGTAGAAGTATGCTTTGACCTTGCAAGAAACGTAGATATACATCTTGAAACCACAGCAAAAACAAATGAAAAAGTGGTAGATGGGGTGACTGGAGGATTATTAGAAGAAAGTGATACTGTCACATGGGAAGCTACTCATTTTGGTATTAAACAAAGACTAACAGCTAAAGTGACAGATATGAAGAAGCCTAACGAGTTTGTAGATATTATACTAAAAGGCGCTTTCAGTTCCTTCACTCATACACATCAATTTGTAAAAGAAACAGGGGGGACCCTTATGATAGATACTTTTGAATACAAATCCCCATTCGGTATTCTTGGAGTGGTGGCCGACAAATTATTTTTGGAAAAATACATGAAAAGGTTTATAGATACTCGTGCTAAAAAACTAAAAAGAATTGCTAAAAATAACGAATGGCCCATTCAACCATTGGGCCTCGTTTTAGAAGAACTCACCCAAAATAATTAAATGAGAATTATATCATCAAATTAATACCAAGTTTTTAGGAGAAATGATGATTATGTTTATTGGTTCAACAACATTCGGATTTATGGAACACTAGGCTATGTAACGCCTGTAGAATTCAAGAAGCTGACTTATACTTTTTGTCCAGTTTAGTGTTGACATTATAAAAAGTGTTTTCTCCCTATTGTTTAGGAATAGATTTACAGAAGAAAGGTAGTGTAATGATGAAAAATAATCATAAATTTGTAATGATAATGTTTACAGTACTATTAGTTATATTAGCTGCTTGCGGAAACTCATCTGAGGATTCAAATGCTAAATTAAACAACGAGTTAACAGATAGTCACGCAATGCAGAATACAAATGGCAACTCATCTGAACACGAAGATACACAAAATGCATCAAATATCAATCCAGAGACAGGAACGGATTCTGCTGATGGCACAAACTTTGAACAGGAAGTGAAAAAACATAGTAACTCAGAAGGGGAACAAAGCCAAGAAGAACCTTTGGAAGAATATGTTCCAAATGAAGATGAAATTGTATTAAATAATAATCATTTAAAAAATAAAGATATACTTGAAGCGTTTATGAAAGTCGCTGGAGAAAACGGTGAAAGTGAAATTAGAGTAGTGAAGAACGAAGGGGTCAAAGGTGTGCTTATTTATGATTTGAAATCAAGGTATGATAAAGATGCCAAGCAGGGATGGATTGAGGTTTTTCCAGATTTGAGTCACTATAGAGCATCAAATAATGAAGTACAAGACGTTTTTAATAATGCGCGTCAGCAATGTGGATATATTTCAAAAGATGAGACAGAAGGGTATTATAAATTGAATGAATGTAGAACTCATTGGGAATATCGGTTGCTTCCAATTATTAATGAGGATGGATAGTATGAAACTTATAGGTATTGCAAATATCACTGGTTCTTTCTGGATGTAGAATTTTGGATAACCATAGCCTTTTACTATTACGACATTGTTATGTATTTACGCACACGACCTGTTAGAAGTTCTTAAATGTCATTTATTTTTCCGCAAAGGGGCGCAAATCTGATATAACGATGCGACAACTGTTAATTAATAGAGCCAGATAGTGGTATAATTTTTTAAAACCATATACACAAGTTGTAGGGGAGAAGTAAATGAATAGTAAAATAAAAGAATTAATTGATATTACAAAAACGAAATTTGGCTTAGATAACTACTATTTAAAAAGACACGGACTTAATCGGTATGTAAATATCTTCAACGAAACCGTATATACATTATCGACGGAATGGTTTCCTGATCATGTACAAGAACCAGAGGATGATTCTAATCCGGAAGGCACAGCAGTTATTGAAGTCAACGTCTATTCTCATAAGTTTGTTAGCGCTATTTTTGTAATGGATAAGACATATGCAAATAACGGAATTAGCTTTGCAGGTCTTCATACAAACGACATCATAAAATGGATGGAACAGGAAACTGGATTAACTTATGGGAGACAATTGAAACTTCATAAGGAAGAGGAAGGGAGACTTCTATTTAAAGAAGTAATTGATGGGGTTAGTGTTTCTCCGGCTGGCTCTGTTGAAATAGAATTTGACGCAGAAGGGAAGCTGACTTTTTTTGCTGTTCATGGCCAATTTCCTTCTAAGGAGATTATAAAAGAAGAAACATATACACTCTCTTTTGATAAGATAGAACATTTGGCAAAGGAACAATTGAAGTTGATTGAATTTCCTTCACATGAACAAAAAAGATTAATTCCTACATATGGAGTAGAAGAAGTTTATATTACCAATGATCAAATGACGGCGATTCCATTTGAATTTATCGTTGATGTAAGATCCTATATAAACATCGATAGAACCATTTTTTTGGATAAGAATAAGACAATTAAAAAACCATTTAAAAGACAAGAAATTAGCTGGACTGAAGAGGTAACTGCAGAACAAGCATTTTCATCTGAGCCAAGTCCTGATTCTTGTCCGATTACTAAGAAAGAGCAAGAGAAGTGTTTATTAGCAGTCAAAGACTTTTTACTTCAAAAGTATCCAAATGGCTCAGGAAGTTGGATTCTCAAAATGCTGTACCGTGACAGAGGTTATATTCATGCAATTTTAAGAGCAAAAAAACAAGTTAATTACGTATTTCAAAGAAAACTTATTGTCATAATTGATGCCAACAGCTTTCGATCCATAAATTATGTAGATAACAAACCGATGTTGGATATCTTTGACCAATTTCAAGCATCAGATGAAGCCACGATTGATAAGGAGGAGGCATATAAAAAATTAAAAGAACTATACGAGTTAAAGCCTTATTATGTATATGACTTCGAAGAGAAACAATATGTTTTGTGTGGTAAATTAGATTGTCAATATGGGGTGAATGCAAGCAGTGGCAAAGTCATTGCGTTAAATGATTTGTGAACCAGAAAAGTACATATTGTAGGTTGGGAGGTAAAGGTATCGGATCCCTCTTCAATAGGGTTTTTATGGGAATTTCCCAAATCCACAAAAAATTGAATTGAATCTTCTTTATATATATCTATCTAAATATGGTATAATTAGGGAATGTTTTGAAGTGGGAATGCTAAAGAGAAATATGGATACCGTTCAGAATGGAAACGAGTTTTACAAAGAAAATACACACAAGCATATCTTGAAACAAAGGGGAAGAGTATGGAAAATTGGTTAGCGGAAATTATGGATGAGTTTGGTTATATGGGCATTATGTTGTTAATTGCCTTTGAAAATATTTTCCCTCCAATACCTTCTGAAGTAATACTAACGTTTGGAGGTTTTATGACAATCACTTCTAAACTTAGTATTATTGGTGTAATAACGTCAGCAACAGCAGGTTCAGTTATTGGAGCTATTGTTCTATATATTATCGGTTTACAACTTGATGTAGCAAGATTAGAAAAGATCGTGGGTAAATGGGGACATATTCTTCGTATAACACAAAACGATATTCACAAGGCTGATGCTTGGTTTGATAAATATGGTCCTTGGACGGTCTTCTTTTGTCGTTTTGTTCCTTTAATTCGTAGTTTGATTTCTATCCCTGCAGGTATGTCAAATATGAATGTTGGTATCTTTCTTTTATTTACAACATTAGGAACGTTGATTTGGAATATTGTTCTCGTGTGCTTAGGTGCTTCAGTAGGTGGTTCATGGGAAACAATTGTAGATTATATGGATGTTTATTCAAGAGTGATTTACGCTATACTGATCTTACTCGTTATAATTTTATTGTACCTATGTATCAAAAGAAGAAGGTAATTGTTATAAAGCTGAAGGCCGTGGTATTTAATTGTCCTAATGAAGTAAGACCAAATGTGGATTAAAGAAATGAGCACACTACCTAGTCATATAAAGGCGTTAACTGTATCCCTAGATAAATCGAAATGAACAAAAACGTATAGAGAAAATAGCTGGAATATACGTCAACTTATTCACCATGTTTTAGATAGCCATTTAAACGGATATATGCGAATGAAATTAGCTTTGACAGAAGAAAATCCGGTAATTAAAACGTATGAAGTAAGTGAATGGGCAAGGTTAATAGATTGTGAGTTGCCTAGTAATGTTTCATTACAGCTCTTAGAAAGCCTACATGAGCGCTGGACATACTTACTTAAAAATCTAACAGCCATTCAATTCAAGCGTATCAGTATCCTGACGGTAGTAAAATGCGAACATTAAACAGGCACAAGGACGGAATAAAAAGCAGCGCGCCATCTTACCTATAAGGGCATTTTAATTAAGCAACATATTAAAAAAGTAAGCTCATGTAAATGTACGAACTAGTAGAATAGTTTAAGATATAATTTGAATCTCTATGTATAAAGGGAGGAATTATGGGTGAATAAGACCAGTGTGCTTATTAGTTTCTCGCTTATATTATTAATAGTTTCTATTATTCCATTATTTTATATCCTTCGTGAATATTGGATTGAACATCAAATAAACGAACGATACGAAATACATCACGCTTATCAAGATAGTCAAGTATTTGGAGATATGGAGGCTGTTCCAGAACTGACAATAAATGATAAAAACATTAAAATAATAGAAGAAAAAACGAGTAAGAAGGCACCATTAACTTCTTGGGATCAAGACGAGAATGTTTCTCCTGGAGACATAGTGAAAATACATCTTCTATTGAATGATGAAGAAATTTCCAAGCCTGATGAGATATGGCTTTCTAACCGTAATAGAGGGGGGAGATATTTTTCGTGGTTCGATATAGTAATCGTTACTGACAAATTGACTGGTAAAAAACAGATAAACATAGTTCAGAGATTGACAGATAACAACCAACCAATGAAAAGCAGGGAATGGAAAATAATCACTATTACTCAAGACAATGATGTTAGTGAAGAGGTTTTAAAATACTCCGAGAGAAACGATAATAAATTAGGTGTTAAGCTAATAAATTTTTCTGGTACTTCACTTATGTCTATGGGATATTACTCAGACATTACAAAAGGTTATCCAAATCACTTTTTTCCTTTCATATATCCTATTTCAACAAGTATAATAGGAATTTTTTTGTTAATCATTTCCTTAAATATTGTTTTATACAAGAAGAGACTCTTATTAATTGAAAGAGAGCTTTAGGAGGTTCTTTTTGATTCCTCTTCATTTTCAGTATTCCCGTATACGGACACAGTTGAATAGGGGGAACTGTATTATTGCATGGTATAGCGTATTGTGAAAATTCAAGTGGTATTGAAATAATTGTTGATAGCAGTTCTATTTAGAATTTAATTATGCCATTCAATGAGAGAAACCATTGGATGTAGTCCCTTGATTATAAGATGGTTCAACGGTTTTAGTTATTAGTGAATTTAATCAACTATTGCTACAACATCGTTTAGATTTAAAAGAATGGGGTTTAACGGAACAAGGTGAAAGTTTCGAATTGAAATAGTCTTGGTTCATCCATTAATGACTGAGCAAGATCAAGCTATAGCCTTTTT
The DNA here is from genome assembly GCF_947495635.1 of uncultured Virgibacillus sp. Lineage (NCBI taxonomy): Bacteria > Bacillati > Bacillota > Bacilli > Caryophanales > Bacillaceae > Virgibacillus > uncultured Virgibacillus sp. Next base: position 10,915 of record NZ_CANMAB010000097.1, read on the forward strand.
TATCCCTTAATAGTATGAACATAACGATTGGAGTGGTACATATCGATAAGAACAATTATTAAAAAGATAATTTATTGTTGAAGATTGTGGCTTACTGGTTTGCTATACCTCGAATATGGCGCAGAAGTGTGTTTTGGGGTGTTTGTTCACATTAGCAATAGTTGGCTGGGTTAAGATAATAAATAAGTATTTGTAAGAGATGGAACAATATTACTCCTCGTGTAAGGATCAACTTCCAATTTTGGAGAAAAGGGCTCTTATGGAAATATTTATCCCATTTTGCTTGATTTTTCCTTGAGACTTCCTAAGTCATTAAATAAACGAACAAATGATTTAATTGCAATATGGAAAGAAAACTTAGAAATACAAAAAGAAATTCTAAACGAAATGAAGGAGCTAAGAAGAGGTTCGAATTCCAAAGGTTAACAGGCGCACATCAGTAATAAGGATAAGCGCTCATTTTATGTAAAAGGAAAATTAAAGAATACATAGAAAATAGTTGAAACGAAATATGTAACAAATCGTACATTAATTATAGAAGAAATTAGGAAGCGAAATTTTGAGGAGTGTCAAATGATTTTATTCTTAATATTTTTAGTGCTATGCTTGCTTAGTTTTAATTGGGTGATGGGATATGGGAAAGGGAATATAGCGATCGATTTAGATGAGAGATATGTGAATTATGCAGAGTATGTTAAAGCAATACAGTATGAACTTGTCAAACAAGGAAGAGAGGTCAATTATAAAGGTGATGGAATTTTTATAATAGATGGGCGCTCCTATATATTCATAGAGCGAAATGTTTCAATGGGAGGCATTCCTTTACAAAGAACAACTCTAAAACCTGAAAGATGACATACCTAAACCAGTTAATAGATGTTATTCCATTTTCATCAATTGGGTAGCTATGGGCGTTATTATATCAGCTATATCGGGTTTTACTAGAATGCAAAGAGCACCACTTTATGTCATATTGGGTATGTTGTTTGCTGTTCAAAGCACATTTGGAATATAACTGTATTCTTAGGTATAGCTGCTGGAGGACTGCTCTTTATTGGACCACTAAATTACTTTATATCAACATCTAAAGAACAATGATTTGTATAGCTGCTCTTTCGTAATAAAGCAAAATTTTTATTGCGAGATGTCCGTCTATTTTTAACAACGGTTGGATTGTTGTGAGGAAATCCTATAAACATTCTTTTTACCAGGTAAGAACTTGAAAAAATAGATACCATAGCCAGCACAGTCTGAACAACATATTCTTCATTTTTGAGAATCTGCGGATGACGTTTAGCTTTCGAGAAGCTTTTCTGTAATAGGAAGCAAACACGATTCAAGAGAAAGAATTTAAATTCATATCCTTTACTCTTTAAGCGTAATAAGTTAACGTGTTTTATAGTTATCGAGGTGATGATATGAAAATAAGAAATATCGACAGAGCTCTACTTACAGGCTTATTTGTAGGAATCATGATTTTTATTTCTGAATACTTCTTTCCTGATACCAATTCTTTTATATCAATCTTTATTGGTGCGCTAGCAGCCTTAATTGGTTATTTAATCGCAGTTAAGATACTTCCGAAAGAAAATGATTAAAACCAAACGTTAAAACATGTAAAGAAACGGACGTATTTCTCAATGAAAGAAAACGTTTACAATGCATATGATGAAATAAAATTTGGTCTAATTAATACAGGACTGATTGAGAATTATTAGGAATAGCTATGCTAATCATTGGTGCTATCATTAAAGAGAGGAAATAAAGATTGTTGAAGAATCACTATAGTGAGGAAAGGAACATAGCTGTGAAAAACTCAAAAGACGCTAAGGACATAATGGATAGTTTAATACCATTAGGAATGATTTTTGGATGTGCTCTTGGTGTGATTATGGGTATCGTTTTTGAACCATACTTGCTGTTTACAACAATTTCTGGAACTGTAATCGGCTATTTAATTGGCGTTATTGCTTATGTGATTTATAGTATGAATGAAAAATCGTAATTTGCGAAGATAAAATAAGGATTGCTCTGTTTTTGGGTTGGTGGAACAGGATTAATCCAAGAAAGGAGAGAAGTTTATGGAAATAATTTTGATGTTTGCAGCTGGTATTATTGTCTTAATAATAGCTGTTTTGGCAATTAGTAAAGGGATTACAGAACGGATCAGAACTCGGGATGTAAATGTGAAGAAAAAGATTGCAAACCTTGAAAATAGGATAGATGCACTCGAAAGTAAAAAAAGATAGGTATTCGGATAATGTATGGAAATCTCGAAATACTTCATAATTGAACATACAGAAAGGTCAACTATATTTCAGGATATCCTTAAAATGTGTATCCGGTAACTATTGAATGATATAATTGGAAACATATTCATTAAAATACCTGAAGGAGAGATATATCATGACCAAACATAAAATTTATACAATGAGTGTCGCAAGTGTCTACCCCCATTATGTTACGAAGGCAGAGAAAAAAGAACGTACGAAAACAGAAGTCGATGAAATCATCCGTTGGTTGACAGGGTATAGCCAGAAAGAGTTAGAAGCGCAACTGGAAAAACAGACAGACTTTGAGACCTTCTTCGCTGAAGCTCCTCAACTGAATCCTTCACGGACGTTAATCAAAGGTGTAATCTGCGGTGTACGAGTGGAAGATATTGAAGAACCTATTATGCGGGAGATTCGCTATTTGGATAAACTGATTGATGAGTTAGCAAAAGGAAAAGCGATGGAGAAGATTTTGCGGAAATAATTATTAAAAAGAAGACACAATGCTTCCATTCATAAAACATCAAAGAATCTGTGTTTTTTGTTAAATCTACTATAACCTTAAAACCTTGACTAATCGTGATTCTAGTAATCCGATGTTTGGCTGTAAGACTAGTAATAAATAATTTTTCCATCATTTTCAATTACCCGAAAATTGCTGTCTTAAGAGTCAAAGCTTGATTTACTGGAGAATAACGCTCTATCAAAAGAGAGCGGAGGAAAGAACATAGATCTGGACTATTTTAGTAATCGTATTCATATTTGGTTACTATTTTTTGATAAAGAGTAAATCGAAGCAATACAAAAATGTTTTTCTTTATTATCCGTTGTTTGTTTATTATTGGCACTTACTCCATTATGGGGATTGAGGTTTATGGATCTTACCATTTGTATTCGGAATATTAGGAATTATATCAGGGTGGTTTGGAATCAAAGGTGATATGAGAATACGTTTATTATTAGCAAACTTAAGGGGTTGGCTTTTTAATTTTTGTGTTTTATAGGTACATTTGGTTCTCAACAGCCATAAATTCTAATGTGGCTTCATCATATTTCCTTCTCCTAAAAAACTTTCGCTAATAAAAATGAATCCTCAATATCATATATTAGGGCGGTCGAAAATGAAACTATTAATCATAGGTTTATTACTATTACTAACTCTAATTATCGCTTTTGTTGTTTCAGGAATTGCAGTAAATAAGCATAATATGAAGAAGAATAAATACGACTTATTAAATTACTTTAAAAATCATAAAGTTTCTCTATCCTTAACCATTAAAGAAAATGGTCGAAATACTCTAGCTATAAACCCGGATAAAAAGTATCCGTTAGCGAGTACAATGAAAATAATAATAGCATATAACTTTGTTAAGAGTGCAATGAATAACAAGATATCCATTGCTGAAAAGGTTAAATTAAACGAACTTGAAAAATTCTACATTAAAGATACAGATGGGGGTGCTCATCTCAATTGGAAATATTCGATAAACTATCCTATTGAAGTATCTTTATTAGAAATAGCTAAAGGGATGATGCAATACAGTTCTAATGCCTGTACGGACTTTTTGATACATAAAATCGGAGTAGACGTTGTGAATGAAAGTATCGAAGTGCTCCAGCTAAATCACGATAAAATAACTTATTTAACATCACCTATTATTATGCCAGGGTATTTATCAGATAAACGGAAGCTAGCTTTAAATAAGTTAGACGCAATGAGTAGTCAGTCCTATCACGAATTAGCAAATGAATTATTTGTAAAAATGCAAGCGAATAGGAGTGATTATCTTAAAGAAAAAACGCCTAAAATGCTAGATCGCAAAATGCAATTGTTAATCACTAAAAGAATGGCTTATTCAACGACAAATCAATATACTGATCTAATGTTAAGATTAGGAAAGGAACTCTTAACCAAAAAGGAAAAAAAGTTATTTAGTGAAATAGTAATAGGTAAAAGTGTAAAAAGTGACAAGGATGACTATTTTTGGTATAAGGGGGGAACTACACCATACGTTCTAACTTCTGCCTTATATAAAGAATCACAGGATACGACAATATCCGTTTCCCTATTTATTGAGGATGATAAGGGGGGAGATTTATATTGGATAAGAACTATATTTAATGATTTTGTAATCAGTGTTGCCACAGATACGGAGTTTAGAAAAAAGGTAAAGGAAATGGCATAACCGCATTTATTGAGGAGTTTTTTTAAAATGGAATTTAAAGTTAAAAAAGGTCATTCTTATATGACCATCATATTGGTATGTCAACACTAAATTGGACAAAAATTATAGGGCTGTTGTTTGAATTCCACAGGTGTTAAATATCCTATTGTTCCATGAATTCGAATATTATTAAACCAATTCCTTGGCGGCAAATGAACCTGTTTCTTGATGATTTTTTATCCAACGACCTAATGTAGAAGGTGTGATGTTATACTCTCTTGCAATATCTGCACACGATTTGCCGTTTTCATAGAGCTTCACTAATTGCAGGTTTAAATTCGGGTGTAAAAGTTCGACGTTGACGAACTATCGTAGTATGCTGTATGCCCCCTTCAGTTATTAATCTAAGTTTACAAGCCCTCATTTTCTCTGTCCAATTTAGTGTAGCCTATCTAAAATTTAGTACTTAAAGTAATAGGGCGTTATTTCCCGTATAAGAATACAAATGTTAAAAATTATTGTTATTATATAAAATAGAGGTTAATTTTAAAGCTTTTGGTCTTGACGAAGCTAAGACATAAAATAGGAAGATCCAAAAGAAAAATTCGAATTACAATACGAATGATAAAAATAATAGGAGCATTCCTGTAATGAAGAAATTTGAGGGTTGAACAAAAAAGAGCCTCCTTGGTATAGTACAGGGTGTCAATGCGCATTGACCCCGAAATTAATAAATACCAAGGAGAGGACCCACTATGAATT
>NZ_CANMAB010000098.1:0-16054 GCF_947495635.1 uncultured Virgibacillus sp.
TTGCCAATATACATCAAACATTTCAAAATAACTACTTGGCTTAACACAGTCATTGCACTGATTTTATACTTTCTTAAAGCGCAAGCGCTCGATTAAAACCGTACTGGAGCGAGTCAACGGAGGTAAAGAAATCAACGTGTGCTTACGTGCTGATAACTTATCGTAGGTTCGATTCGTGAAGTCGAGCCTAGTTTCTACTGCACTGGAGCTTGACGACACGGTTCAACACGCCCATATTTATCCACATGGGCTAATTTTATAATGTCGTAGACAAAAAAGCTGTCAAAATAATACTTCGACAGCTTGGAAATTCTAAAGAACAATTGCAGCAATCCAACCAAATATAAACAATGGGATATTGTAGTGAATAAAGGTTGGGACTACCGTATCCCAAATATGGTGATGCTTTCCATCAGCATTTAAACCAGACGTAGGACCAAGTGTACTATCAGATGCTGGTGATCCTGCATCCCCTAATGCACCTGCTGTACCAATAAGTGCAGCTGTAGCGAGTGGGGAAAAACCTGCTGCTAAACAAATCGGGACGTACAGTGCAGCCAATATCGGGATCGTCCCAAAGGAGGACCCAATTCCAATGGTTACTAGTAACCCAACCAACAACAGAATAAATGCAATAAGCGCGTGATTATTATCCAAAAAACCAGATGAAACTTCTACTAAAGCCTCTACTGCACCTGTTTCTGTTAAAATATTTCCATAACCTGCTGCTACCAGCATTACAAATGCGATTGTTCCCATCATACCAATTCCCTCTGTGACTACACGATCTCCTTTATGAAATGGAATAACCAAGAATAGGAACATGAAAACAAGACCGGTTAATGCGCCAACAATTAAATTCTCTGTAATAATTTGTACAATTAAGGCAGCAAATATCGATATTAACGTAAATACATGTTGTTTTGTAAAGCGGATGTTTGTTGCCTCTACAACCGCAGCCGTGCCTGATTCTCCAACAAATGAATCTGGATCACGATCTTTCCGATAGGTTATAAAGATAGCGATCAATAATCCGATAATCATTCCTGAGCCAGGGATAAGCATTGCCAAGGCAGACTCACTAACTGTAATATTAGCTCCGTTTTGATTCATCCCTGTAACAATCGTCTCATGAAAGATTAATCCAAAACCTGCTGGAATAAGAATGTAAGGAGCTTTAAGCCCAAAGGTTAGAGCTGTTGCAACTGCGCGACGATCCATTCGCATTCGATCAAATAATTGTAGTAATGGCGGTATTAATATAGGTATAAATGCAATATGCACAGGTACTAAATTTTGTGATAATGATGCAACTCCGGCAATTGCTAATAGCATCATAGTCTTTTTTCCTGTTAGCACGCGTATTAAATAATTTACCAATAATGACGTAATTCCAGTATAGCTAATAGCAACGGCAAATGCTCCTAAGAGTATATAACTTAAAGCGGTATTTGCGCCACCTCCCATACCTCCCACAAGCATATCCATTGATTCAACGATAGTTAACCCTGACATTAACCCTGCTGTTAAAGCTGCTGCGATAATAGCAATAATTACATTCACACGTAATAAGCTTAATATCGTCATCACAAGAACAGAAACGATTACAACCCATTCCATGTTTTGTTTCCCCTCTTTCTTTTCCTTTAATACTTCACTATGATAAAGTAATAAAGCGTAAAAATCAACCCCCTTTCCCTTCCATTTTCTTCATTAACCGCTTTTAGCGTGAAATAATCCCCCACTTCTTTTGTTTTATGTAAGATCCAAGAAAGATATTCAATTCTTTTATTCAAATATAAAAAGCTATCGAGGAGCTTCTCGACAGCTATATGGAAAGTATGCTTCATTATTTTACATTATACGAAAAGGATACGTAATCTTGAATAGGAATCCAAGCGCCAATTCCTTGCTTCGTTACATTTTTAATTTCAATTGATTTTTTGGACCCCTTCAATTTTAAATACACTTCTCCAAACGTTACTTGCCCTTTTTCATTAACAGCTGGTGCAAAAGTTTGTAGCTTTGCATACTTATTTGCTGCAACATTATAGGTATTATCTTTTTTAGTATTTTTTCCTATTACAGTCTGATAAGAAAGTGGAAGCTTGGTCTTTGTCTTTGATTTTAGTAGCATCATTTTTTTCACATCATCAGGCTTATTAATTTTATTGGTAAGTGCACCCTTTATTTCTTTTTGCTCTTGTTGAACATAACGCAATTCCTGCGCTTCTGTTCCTCCAGTATTATTTAATTCATTCATATTAATTTGCTGATACTCCCAATTAATCGTTGTTTCCGATGATTCATAATTTAATGGCCACCTTCCAATATAAACCATGCCACGATATCCTATCGCTATTGGTGAAGGTTTTAACGATGTTTCATTAAGCATCTTAATTAATACAGGGTTTTCTATTTTAATGTCTAATTCATCCATTAGCTCCTTCGTTAGTTCACTTGGCTCAATAACCTCCTGATCTTCTGTGGAGTTTGGAAATGTATTTTCTTTAGATACATTGAGAACGTGACTAGGTATTTCAAATGGATCCTTCTTCTTCTCTTTTTCAGCACTAAAGCTGTTAGCTGGAAATACAGAAGCAAACATTATAGCTAGAATCATGACCGAACTACACCATTTAACTTTATTCATATGTCTTATCCCTTCTTTTTTCACTTAGTTTCTTTCTGACATATGAATTTTATACCTGCTTATACAAAATTAACGGCTTAATTCAATTGTTTCAATTGTTTCTTCTATCCTTATACTGTTCTCAACAGAACGTACCATAGCACAATTTTTTCTAGCTATTGCTAAATTTTTATACAATTTATCAGGATCTAAATGATGCCCTTTTACTGTAAAATGTAGTACTATTTTTTCAATCCGATTGGCTTCGTCCGGATTTCTTTCTACCTCTGCAGTAATTTTTATATCTTCTAGCTCTATTCTTTGTTTCTCTAGAATTTTACGATACACCGAACCACTACAACCTGCAATGGATGCTATCATTAACTGATATGGTCGAAAACCATATTCCTCATTTCCCGATATTTCCAACTCACCATACGCTAGACTTGTTCTTAATCCATTTTCTTTTAAATATAATTCCACTCTTGTTCCCTCCAATTATCTTCCTATTGATTTTTTCATAATGTGAAACCTCAATCAGTTGGGGGTTGTTTATCCACCACTGATTGCTAGTACCATAAAGCTATGACCTAAATGCCTTTGAACCCATCTAACATTTACCGGCAGTCGATTCCCCACTTTCCGTTAGTGGTTTCCCTTTATTGCTTGGAAGTGGGGGGCTTACTGCCAGTTATAATTGTAATAAAACAACGCTATTATATTTTTCCTTATTTATTATAATCATAAACGATTTAGATACTATATACACAATAATTGACCTTTTTCAAGTTTGCTATTAGATTTAAGTTAGAACTTCATTAAAGGGGTACAACAATGAATACTGCAAATTATCGTTTCTGGATATTAATAGGACTTGTGTTAATTTCTGGTTTTTCACAGGGTATGCTACTTCCCTTACTTTCTATTATTTTAGAACAAAATGGTATTTCCTCTACAATTAATGGACTACATGCAACAGGTTTATATATTGGTGTCTTATTGGCCTCTCCTTTTATGGAAAAACCGATGCGTAAATTTGGCTTTAAACCAATAATTGTTGTAGGTGGCATGCTTGTAATTATTTCTTTGGGAATTTTCCCATTATGGGATGCTTTATGGTTTTGGTTTATTCTTCGAATGATAATTGGAATTGGCGATCAAATGCTGCATTTCGGGACACAAACTTGGATTACCGCAACAGCAACAGAAAATACAAGGGGAAGAAATATTGCTTTATATGGATTATCATTTGGATTAGGTTTTGCATTAGGACCATTAATGACGAGACTATTATCCGTTCATCAAGCATTGCCATTTATTATTTCAGCACTTTTAAGCCTTTTGGTCTGGTCAACATTAATTTTTATTCGTAACCAATGGCCTGAGGATGAAATCGACAGCGCTTATCCAACGAGCTCTGTTCAACGATTTATGAAGACGATTAAAATAGCTTGGGTAGCACTTCTACCAGGATTCGGCTATGGATTCCTAGAGGCATCATTACATAGTATTTTTCCCGTGTACGGACTACGAATCGGCCACCAGGTTGATATGCTAGCCTTAATTATTCCTTGTTTTGCTTTTGGCAGCTTAATTACACAATTACCTCTAGGTATACTTAGCGATAAATATGGAAGGAAACCGATTCTATTAACTGTTTTATCCTTAGGAATTATTTGCTTTTCGTTGTCAGCAGTATGGGAGTCATCGGTTCTAGGACTGTTTATCTTGTTCACGCTCGCAGGCATGTGTGTTGGATCATTGTTTTCTCTAGGTATATCTTATATGACTGATTTATTACCGGGAAACCTCTTACCTGCAGGCAATCTAATGGTAGGTATCATGTTTAGTTTAGGTAGTATTAGTGGACCATTTATTGGAGGTTTATTTATAGAAAAGCTTCCTCATGTATCTTTTTTCTACTTAATTACTATTGTGCTAATCATCATTACAGGTGCGATTTTTTTCCAAAAGGACAAACACCAGGAGCAGCAAATATAAAATGAGGCTGAGACAAAAGAATGAAGAAACAATAAAAAACGAATGATAATTAGTTGGTGATTAATTATCGTTCGTTTTTTGATTAGAATCATTCATTTAGCACCTGAAATAAGCGAGACTCCGGCGGGAACAGCACGAGTCCGAGGATCCACTTGGTAACGTGATTTTCTTTACCAAGTTAGCTGAGGCCGTGCCCGCGAAAAGCAATTATAGTTTCACGGTGCGGCGATGATACTCCTATTGATCATATGATTATTCGTATTTTGAGTAAAGAAGTTGCGTTTTGTTCTAGCCTCGTTTTATTCAGAAATTTATAGCTTCCAAATAATTATAAGAACTTGCTATATCGTATTTCTAATCGTTCTTGAATAAATGAGATGACAATACAAATTGACCAATAAATCAATGCAACCAATATATACATGGTCATTGAATCGAATTCTCTCCCAGCTACAATCTGTGTCTTCTGAAAAAGCTCTGGAACAGTGATGACAGCAGCTAATGACGTTGCTTTAACTATATCCATAAAGACATTTGTCAAAGGTGGGATGGCAACTCTGGTAGCTTGCGGTAAAATAACCTTTCTTAACGTTTGCCAATAGTTTAAATTAAGTGCTTTAGCCGACTCCCATTGACCCTGATCAATACTATTTAAAGCTGAACGATCAATCTCCGCGATATAAGCAGCACTATTCAAACCAAAACCTAAATAAGCAGCCGTTATTGCAGTTAATTCTATCCCAATAACTGGCAGTCCAAAATATAGAATAAACAGAAAGACGAGCATTGGCGTTCCACGCATAAATGAAATATATACTCGTGCTGGTAAGTACCATAGCGGATTATTAGCTCCTCTCGCTAAAGCAAGGATCAAACCAAGCACTAACCCTATCCCCATACCGACGACAGATACGAGCAGTGTCATAGGCAAGCCACCTAAAACAAATGGTAGGCTCTCTATCGCTAATTCGACATCAAATAGTTCAGCTAAATCCAATCCATTCACATTCATCTAGGTTGTCCCCTTACAAGTCGAGGCCATCTATTTCTTTAATTTCTCCCTCAGGTTTCTGCGATGCATCTTCTTTATAGAACTTTTTCGCTAATTCCGTTAATGTACCATCTTCACGCATTTCTGTTAATGCCTTATTAATCTCTTCAGTAAGCTTATCAGCACCTTCGGGAATTACCACAGCCTGTTCTGTAGGATGAAATTTCAAATCTGGGTGCAGATGAATATCAAAATCTGGAAAACCAGCTACGCCAAACTTAGATAGGTAGTAGTCGTTCACAATAACATCTGTTCTTCCATTATGAACATCACGTAAATAAGCTTCGTTTGGTGCATTCCCATATGTAACAACTTCTGCACCAAAATGCTCAGCAATTTGACTGTAAATCGTAGTTGCTCCTCCACCAGCCTTTTTACCCTTTAAATCTTCAAGTGATTCAATACCAGAATTATCTTCTTTTCTTACTACCATTGTTGAATAAGAGTATTTGTAAGGATCACTAAAATTGAATTCTTCTTTTCGTTTATCTGTTGTTTCAATATCATTTGCAGCAACATCAATCCTTCCACTCTTTACTGCTGGAAGCATACTATCAATACCCATAATCTCAAATGATATATTAAGATTTAAGCGATTTGCCACCTCTCTCATTACCTCTACATCATATCCAGTTAACTGTTCTTGCTTTTCCTCATCACCATCATAGTATGAAGCAGCTATTAATGTTCCAGAAGTGCCAACCACTAACTCTCCTGCTTCTTGAATATCTTCCCACCTTTTATCTGTTACACCTTTTTCTCCTTCACTGTTATTATTCTCATCACTTTTTCCGCAAGCGGCAAGAATTGCAATTAAAATAAATAATGAAAGCACTAATCTAAATCTACTCAAAACTATTCCCCCTTGTTGTTATATTTATTAATTCATATAGATTGTAACAGTTTTCGGTTAATTTTTACAATAGATAATGTGAAACTTCAATCTGCGGGGAGTTTTGTTTATCCCCCACTGATTGGTAGTATCACAAGGGTATGACCTAAAGGCCTTTGAACCAATCAGACATTTACTGACAGTTGTCCCCCCCACTTACATATTGGTTTCACATTATTGCTTGAAGTGGAGGTCTTACTGCGGGATAAATTTTTCCGTTTTATGTCTTGACTTTATTTCATTCGATGGTAATATAATAACATATACTAATTAATAATTATTATAAATTAATAACTGATTTAAATTATCTTTTTGGAGGTGTACTGCATGACTGCAGAAACTAACACATGGAATAGTCCAATGAAGCAACCAGCTAAAGCTTCATTTATTATTAATAAACTTAAAGAACATAAAGAATTAATCGCGGCCTTATTAAGTGGCATACTTATATTATTTACATGGACTTTCGAATCCTATATCTCTTATCAGCTCTGGGTAACGCTTCACTTAATTGCTTTTACGATTGGCGGATATGCCAAAGCAAAAGAGGGGATAACAGAAACCTTGCATAACAAAGAGCTGAATGTAGAGATGCTTATGATCCTAGCTGCCATTGGTTCTGCAGCTATTGGCTACTGGACGGAAGGTGCTGTCTTAATATTTATATTTGCATTATCTGGAGCCTTAGAAACGTACACGATGAATAAAAGTCATAAAGAAATAGCCTCATTAATGGAACTGCAGCCAGAAGAAGCACTTCTTATCAAGGATGATCGTCGAGAGGTTGTCCCTGTCTCCAGCCTTCACGTTGATGATCTTATTTATGTACGAGCAGGTGAAAGGATTCCCGTAGATGGAACAATTGTTCAAGGAAATACATCCATTGATGAGAGTGCTATTACAGGAGAGTCTATTCCTGTTTATAAAGCAAATAACGCAGATGTGTTCGCGGGGACTATAGCGCTAGATGGTTCTATATCTATTCAAGTAACAAAGCCTGCAAATGAAACGTTATTTCAAAAAATTGTCCAAATGATTCAATCCGCTAAAAATGAAAAATCGCCGTCTCAATTATTTATTGAAAAATTTGAAGGGGTTTATGTAAAAGCTGTATTAGCGGCTGTTGCAATTATGATGATTATTCCTTATCTAATTTTTGGGTGGACATTACAGGATAGTATATACCGCGCAATGATTCTTTTGGTCGTTGCATCACCTTGCGCACTTGTCGCATCTATTATGCCTGCAACTCTATCAGCGATATCAAACAGCGCAAAATCTGGGGTGTTATTTAAAGGTGGGGTTCATATCGAAAATATTAGCCATATTCGAGCTATAGCCCTCGATAAAACAGGTACACTCACGAATGGAAAACCAGAGGTAACTGATTTTTATGTACATCCAGAACATGATAAACAAACTATTCTATCTACTGCAATGGCAATGGAGCAGGAATCTACCCATCCATTAGCAAAAGCGATTATCCGATTTTGTCAGGAACAGCATGTTACCATAACTAGTGAAATAGATAATGTGACTACACTAGCTGGTAATGGAATCGCAGCAATGATAGATGAAGAGAAATGGGAGCTAGGTAAACCAGATTATATTGGAGAGGATAAATTTTTTGCTGATAGAGCAAATAAACTGGCTGAGGAAGGTAAAACGGTCGTATTTGTGAAAAAGAAGGATCAAATCGTGGCATTATTCGGCATGAAGGATACGGTTCGAAAAGATAGTATCAAAGCAATCAAGCAATTGAAGAAACAGGGAATTTATACTGTTATGCTTACAGGAGACCATGAGTTAACAGCAAAAGCAATTGCCTCAGAAGCAAAAATAGATCGTTATGTAGCAAACTGTATGCCTGATGAAAAACTAGAGCAAGTGAAAAAAATGAGAAGTGAATTTAGTAATGTAGCGATGGTTGGAGATGGTATAAACGATGGTCCAGCCTTAGCGACTGCAAATGTTGGGATAGCGATGGGTGAAGGTACAGATGTTGCATTAGAAACGGCAGATGTAGTGCTCATGAAAAATAACTTATCTAAAATCACCAATGCTATTACGCTTTCTAAAAAGATGAATAAAATTGTTAAACAAAATATTGTCTTTTCACTTACGGTAATCATCCTACTCATTTTGTCTAATTTCATGCAGATTCTCGACTTACCTTTAGGAGTAATAGGACATGAAGGAAGTACGATTTTAGTTATACTTAATGGTTTACGGCTGTTGAAATAATTTACTTCAACAGCCTGTTTTTTCGGATAACCGCATTAATTATTCCACCCGTCATGATAATTATCCCTGATAAATAGAACCATATCATTAAGGCGATCACTGCACCGAGACTACCGTAGGTTGCAGAATAGTTGCCGATGGTACTAACATAGTATGAAAAGCACAGTGACACGAGTTGCCAAGCGATGGTAGCAAACAAAGCGCCAGGAATTACATTCTTTACATATATCCGCTTATTAGGAGCCAATTTATAAAGTGCTAGGAAAACGATTAAGAAAACAATCGAGGAAACAACCCAGCGTAATGCCCCCCATACTGTCAGAAAGCCTTCGGACAAACCAATAAATGAAAAAAGATAAGCACCAACGGTTCTTCCAAAAATAGGTAGTAGCAAAGCGATGATGATAATAGCTACCATTGCAATAGTCAACACAATGGCGATTAAACGCGATACAATGAATGGTCGGTTTTCTTCTACTTTATAAGCATGATTGAATCCACGCATTAATGAATTTACTCCATTAGATGCTGCCCACAGAGTAGCTATAATCCCAAAAGAAAGTAAGCCACCATTTTGCTGACGAATTAATTGCGTAACGTTTGTAGTTATTAGCTCAACTATCTGTGGTGGTGCATAATCTGAAATAATATCAAGCACAGCTAGTTCGTCAATCGGAAGATAGCCAACCAATGTAACTAGAAACAATAGGAAAGGAAATAGTGACAATAGAAAGAAATAGGCAAGTTGTGCAGCTAAACCAAAAACATCTACTTCTTCCATACGTTTATATAGCTGCTTTCCAAACTTCATCATATCATTTTCCATTGTCACACTCCCTAACAATCATCAAATCCACATGTCAATGGTATTTTGTGATTTCCTTTATTCTATTCGGTTGGCTTCATTTTTATTAGCAACTTTATCTAGAGTTGCTTCTACTTGCTCAAGAGCATCTATTGTTTTCTCAGCTCCAGTTGTAAAGTTCCGATTAAACGTATCAAATGCAGTTCGAATAGAGTGAACAGCTTCGGAAGGATGCTTCATCAAATAACTTGTACCTGATTTAGCAGTTGAAAGCTTTTCTTTACTATATGATCTCGTATCTTTATCAAATAATGTAACTAATCCCCCTACTGTTGCTCCAATCATTACACCTAAAAATAATTTTCGTTTTCCCATTAAAATCACTCCTTAACTTATAGCATGTTCTTCTTTTAAATATTCCAGTAGCTGACGGCATCCCGTTGAAACTAACCTATATGTATAGTCAAAGTTCCCCGTAAAATACGGATCAGGAATGCTGTTTTCTTCTGGATCACTCACAAAATCCATTAATTTAGCAATCATTACGTTATCCTTTTGTCCAACTAATTGGAGCAAATCTTCTTTATTTTGATCATCCATTGCAATAATATAATCAAATCGTTTGGCATCGTCTGCATTTATTTGTCTTGCAATCAATCCATCGGAAGAAATATTGTTTCTTTGTAAAATTAATTTGGTTTCATGATGCGGTTCTTCACCTATATGCCAACTACCAGTCCCTCCTGAATCAACCCGGATTTGATCGGTTAAATTAGCTTGCTTTATTAATTCGCGGAATATCGCTTCAGCCATTGGCGATCGACAAATGTTTCCTAAGCAAACAAACATTACTCGAATCATCATAACACCTGCTTTGCATTTATTTCTATTATAAGCAACTTCTATGGTGACAGGCAAAGGTTTCTATCTAACATCGTCTACTAACTATTGAATAAGAACTGTTCTTTCCCTTTCATTTTGGCTTCAAATAGCTATTAAACAGCATTTACAATACCTATTTCACCAAATTAATTTCTAGTTAATTCTCTAAAATCCCTTGACATGCGTTTGTATTTTTCGGAATATTTAATATAAGTATAAAAAGGGGGGAAAGAAAAAATGATGGATATCATCGAAGCTATAAGTGGCTTTGTATGGGGGCCGCCAACATTGATACTAATTGTTGGAACAGGTTTGTATCTAACGTTTCGTTTAGGTTTTTTACAGTTTCGCACACTACCCTATGCGTTAAAGCTAGCATTCAGTCCTGCTAAACAAGATAAAAAATCCAAAGGAGATATTAGTCATTATGAAGCATTAACAACAGCAATGGCAGCAACGATTGGAACTGGGAATATTGTAGGTGTTGCAACTGCGGTCGTGCTCGGAGGGCCAGGTGCTGTATTTTGGATGTGGATATCTGCATTATTTGGAATGGCTACTAAATATTCCGAAGCTATTCTCGCCGTTAAATATCGAGTTGAGAATAGTAAAGGTCAGATGTCTGGTGGACCGATGTACTATTTAGAAAAAGGGTTAAATGCAAAATGGCTAGGCATTATATTTGCAATCTTTGGATCAATTGCAGCCTTTGGAATTGGAAATATGGTGCAATCCAATTCTGTATCTGACGCCCTTCAAGGGACATTTAATGTACCAACATGGGTAACAGGTATTGTACTTACCATACTGGTAGGACTAGTTATACTTGGAGGCATTAAAAGCATTGGCAGAATAACCGCTTTCTTTGTTCCGATTATGGCCTTATTTTATATCATTGGTGGATTAATTATTATGGTTATGAATATTGATCTTATTCCTGGTGTTGTTGGACTAATTTTTGAAGATGCATTTACTGGTAGTGCAATTGGCGGTGGTATTTTAGGTACGGTTATCCGCTATGGTGTTGCACGCGGTGTCTTTTCAAACGAAGCAGGTCTAGGTTCAGCTCCAATTGCTGCCGCTGCAGCAAAAACAGACTACCCTGGTCGTCAGGCATTGGTATCCATGACACAGGTTTTCATTGACACCATTATCGTTTGTTCCATCACAGGAATTACAATCGTAATGGCTGACATGTATCAAGGCGGGCTAGATGGTGGTGATTTAACTGCTGCCTCATTTGCGGCATTCCTCGGAGATACAGGTGGATATATCGTTACATTTGGTATCATTCTATTTGCTTTTTCAACCTTAGTAGGATGGTCTTATTACGGAGAAAAATGCTTTGCGTACTTATTCAATGATAAAGCCATACCGATTTATCGTGTTGTATTTGTATTAGCTGTATTATATGGGTCAATGGAAAAACTAGATATTGTATGGGGAATATCAGATATTATGAATGCATTAATGGCTGTGCCAAACCTAATAGGACTATTAGGTTTATCTGGAGTAGTCGTCTATGAAACAAAGAAATTCCTGAAGGTAGCTAAGGAGGAAAAAGAACAAGCTAAGGCAGAACAAGGATAATAATCTAGTAATGACGGGAAAAGTCAAACAATACATGATCATACGAAACGTAGTCAACATACGTTGACTCCTTGAAAAAGAAGAGCGCTTTTTCCGCGTGGGATGTATGCTACCAAAGCCCTTCTTATCCTGCGGGAAAGCACAAGTTCAAAGACTCTAAAAAAAGCGATTTGTGCTTTTTGAAGAGACTGAGGTCGTGCCCGAAAAGCGAAGGTTTTGATAGACCGATAATAGAACCTTTTTGAAGTAAACACATAGGGGCTGAGACAAAAGACATGATTTTTTCGTATTTTGAGTAAAGAAGTTGTGTTTTGTCCCAGCCTCTATTCCTATCTAAATAAAATACGTTTGTCCTAGCATCACCAATTTATGCAGAAGTAATTGGCTGGATACATTGTTCATCATTGTGTTTAGCAGAATTAACATACTGTTGAACAGCATAGGATTTCAACGCTTCTTCTTGAAGTGACTGTAAAAATCGTTGGGTATCCTCAGGTTTTTGCTTGGTCGGCTTTATCCATGCATCTTCCTTTTCAACTGGCAAAATAATTGGCATGCGGTGATGAATAGCTTCCACATATTTATTAGCAGCTTTTGTTAGTATAGTACAAGTAAAGAGTTCATCATCCCCGTACCCCCACTTATCCCATAAGCCCGCAAAAGCAAATAACTTACGATCTTTTATTTGTATTCGCTGTGGTTGTTTACCATTCTCCGTTTTCTTCCATTCATAAAAACTATCAGCTATTATCATACATCTTTTCTGCATTAATAACTGTTTGAAGCTTGGTTTCTGATGAGCCGTTTCACTACGAGCATTTATCATCTTATACCCGATTCTTTCATCTTTCGCCCACCTAGGTATAAGTCCCCAGCGTAACAACCCTGCCCGTTTCTGCTTGCCATCATGTATAATGGCTAAGATCCTTTGTCCAGGTGCAATATTATAGCTTGGTTCATAATTTTCAATAGCTTCTTGATCCAAGTCGAATGTGGTTAAGATTTCCAACTCATCTGCCAGTAGCGTATATCTCCCACACACAGGCTCACCTCCATTATTTTTACTAGAACACACTCAGGTCCCACTTCGTTGCAATATGCCTTAATAATTTTATTCCTGCAATACTATTGCCTTTGTCATCTAATGAGGGACCGTAAACTCCAATTCCACATCCATCTATAAAAGGTAATTCCTCGTCACGCACTCTTGGTGGCGCAACTGCAATAATCCCCCCTGAGACACCACTTTTCGCAGGAATACCTACATAAGCAGCGAACTTACCAGATGCATCATACATTCCACAAGTTAACATTAGTGCTTTAGCCAATCTGACTATCTTACGAGGAATAATTTCTACACCTGAATTAGGATCAATTCCATCATTAGCAAACACCCTGCCAATAGTAGCTAAATCATCAACCGTAATCTCGATTGAACACTGCTTAAAATAAGTTTCTAAGGTTATATTCATATCTGATTCTAGGTAATCTAACTCTAATAGATAATAACCAATTGCACGATTTCGAATCGATGTATCTCGTTCTGATTCATACACATTAATATTTAATGCTGGACGATACCCTAACATCTTTTCTAATAATATAAATAATGGCTCTAGTTTCTCATCAGACGTTTTACCATTCAACATGGAAGAAACCGTGATCGCTCCTGCATTAACAAAAGGATTAAACGGCTTCTTTAATTTTCTCATTTCTAAATGCATGATCGAATTAAATGCTTCTCCTGTAGGTTCTACATCCACACGATCGAGGACATAGGAGACGCCTCTCTCCATACAGGCAATAATAAAACAGAATACCTTCGAAATACTTTGTATTGTGAAAGGAATGTCTACATCCCCAGATTTTATAGTTACCCCATTATTTCCTACTATAGAAATTCCTAAATGATTTGGATTGGCCTTATTTAACTCTGGAATATAAGAAGCAACCTCCCCATCCCTAGTCTGCTTTTTATAAAATTTCACCCAATCATCCACATAGCTTTGCAACCATTCTTGTGTTATCTCTGTATTCCAGTTCACTGTTCCTTGAACCACTTCTATCACCTCAGTATTAGTATATCTAATTCTTCCAAAATGAAACTACCTGTACATGGATATAAAGTGAAACTTCAATCCGTGGGGAGTTTTGTTTTTCCCCACGGATTGGTAGTACCACAAGGGTATGACTTAAAGGCCCTAGAATCAATCGGGCATTTACTAGCAGTTGAATCCCCTCTTATCCACATTTGGGTCATTTTTTTCCTTGAACTCGGGGTCTTACTGCCAGTTATATGCGGGGGATAAATGCTAGAAGTATGATGAAGCTAGAAGTTGCTACGATGCAAGGATATGCTGACGAGGTTCATCATGAGTTAGAAGTAGCAAAGGATATGCCATACTACGGTACATAATGAAATTTAATATGAAAAAATCATGTAAAACAGTCCTCTCGTAAGCTTTTTTACCAACTTATCAGAAAAGCCCTTTATACATTGTTAATAAGTAGTACTCTCTCTTAACGAAAAAACGTTTATATAAAGTAAACCTTCAATCAGTTGGGGTTTTGGTTATTCCCACTGATTAAAGGTTTACTTTCATCTATGTAGTCGACACTTGTTGGTCACCGCTTGACGTCATCCGATCATCTGCACCATCTATTTGCAATCGCCTTTTTATAACACTCTGAACTTGTTCAGCGATCTCTGAAGAGTTTTTTCCATTATACTCTTCTGGAAATATTGCATCTTCAATCGTCAATGTAACCCATGATGGACTTATTCTGCCATTTCTTTCCTCAAACATTTGATAAGTACCATCAATTGCAACAGGTACGATAGGTACATTAGCCTTTAATGCTAATTGGAAGCTTCCTGGCTTAAAGGGATTTAAGCTACTTCCTCTACTTCTTGTACCTTCTGGGAAAATGACCATGGAATGACCACTTTTCAAATTTTTTATTCCTTGGTGAATTGCTTTAACAGATTGTCTTCGATCCGTGCGATCAATGAATACACAATGTACTAATTCCATCCATGAAGCTATTATTGGAAGCTTTTGTATTTCTTTTTTGGCTATAAATCCAACCGGCTTTCCAAGATGCCCAAGTAACGTTAAAATGTCGAATAAGCCTTGATGGTTCGCTACAAATAAAACAGGTCCCTTTGGTAATTTTTCCTGACCATTGACCATAACCATACTGCCAGTTCGCTTCATTACTTTCTTTGATACACTTCTTGGCTGAATAAAAATTTCTTCTTTCGTTAGTTGATTAACAGATTTTTGTACTCGTTTTAATTGAAAATACGTTCCGAGTACAAGTAAACTAGCATATATGTATATCTTGATTGTTCGTATCATTCAATTCACTCCCTTCTCTTCACCACAACATATTATACAGCAATAGGAATACTACATAAAACAGTTACACATCAAAAGTATTGTAATTATAGAGCTTGAGAATCCAAAGTGTATACCCGCTATGTTCAGAAACGACTATTCTTAAAAATTGCTGTATAAAAAAATGGAACAAATGAACGTAGCCTCCGTAAATACTTGACTTGCTCTGAACCATGAACAAAAGCGCAAGTGCCCGATTAGAAACGTAGCGCCTGGATCGAGTCAACGGAGATAAAGAAATCACGGTGAGCTTGCAAGCCAATGATGACTTAGATTAGGGCGATTCGTGAAGTCGCATCATTTCTGGATGCTGGAGCTGGACGCGGCTCAGCACGACGATATTTATCTACATTTTTAAATTTTATAATTTCCTAGACTATTAAAAAAACTGAGCAAAATTCGCTCATTCCTTATCACTAAATGCTCCGATTTACGCTTCCTCTAGTAGCTATTATGGAATAATAGCTACTGCTTGCTTGACCACCACTCCAGCTGCCCACTTCCCTTTCCGTGGGATTTGTCCTTCAGCTAACTTTTTTAGCAAAACCCGCTCAAA
>NZ_CANMAB010000099.1:0-15581 GCF_947495635.1 uncultured Virgibacillus sp.
CTTTATTAAAAAAACTTGAAAATCATCAAGGAACAACTCTATGCATTTTTAAAAACAGCAATTATGAAATTGATTCAACTAAAATGTGTTAAACTTTTTGTTCATATGTATAAAGGAATTCGCTTACTAAGAAAAATATTTGTGCAATCGCACATATATTTTTCTTTTATTATTTCATAAAATAGAAGTATGATGACAAATTAGGAGAATGTATATGTTACATATGAATGTAAAAGAAAAACTGGTTTCCATTGTTGGAGTGGAAAATGTGGAAGATAATAATGCTAGCTTATTAGCTTATTCCTACGATTCTACTGCAAGATATCAAGCACTTCCTGATGCTATGGTCGCTCCGCGTAATAAACAGGAGGTAGCGGCAGTTGTCAAGCTCTGTAACGAGTATAAAATCCCAATTGTACCACGTGGTTCAGGAACGAATTTATGTGCAGGTACAACCCCAACAGAGGGGGGAATCGTTTTGATATTCAAGCACATGAATCAGATCTTAGAGATTGATCAAGAAAATTTAACGATGACCGTTCAACCAGGTGTTTATACAAAAGAAATTTTGGAGGCAGCCATAGAAGTTGGATTGTTTTATCCACCCGATCCTGGTTCGATGCATATTTCTCAGATTGGTGGCAATATTAGTGAGAATTCCGGTGGTCTTCGTGGACTCAAATATGGGGTAACGAGAGATTATGTTCTTGGTCTAGAGGTTGTGCTCCCTAACGGTGAAATCATTCGAACAGGTGGAAAGCTAGCTAAGGATGTTGCTGGCTATGACTTAACCAGATTATATATAGGTGCTGAAGGAACGCTTGGTGTCATTACGGAAGCGATCCTGAAATTAATACCACAACCCGAGACAAAAAAGACAATGCTTGCACTTTATGAGGATTTAGAAGCTGCTGCAGAAACGGTTTCCGCGATTATTGCTAACCGAATTATTCCTGCAACGTTGGAATTTCTTGATCAAGCAACAGTTCAGGTAGTTGAGGATTTTGCAAAAATTGGGTTACCAACAGAAGCAAAAGCCGTTTTGTTAATTGAACAAGATGGTGCAGCAGAAGTAGTTGCTCGCGACATGGAGAAAATAGAAGCGTTATGTAAGGAAAATCGAGCGTTTGATGTTCAGGTAGCAAGGACTAATGAGGAAGCAGATCAATTAACTGCTGCAAGGAGATCAGCTTTATCAGCTTTGTCACGATTAAAGCCAACCACCATATTAGAGGATGCAACAGTCCCGCGTTCAGAAATTGCAGAAATGGTAAAAGCAATCGGTAAAATAGCAGAAAAATATCAATTAAACATCTGTACATTCGGTCACGCAGGAGATGGGAATTTACACCCGACGTGCTTAACGGATGCTCGAAATGAAGAAGAAATCGAATTAGTTGAAAAAGCATTTGCGGAAATCTTTCAAAAAGCAGTGGATCTTGGTGGGACAATTACTGGTGAGCATGGAGTAGGTATGATGAAGCTTCCATATTTACATTTGAAGGCTGGTGAGCATGGAGTGGAAGCGATGCGTAGCATTAAAAAAGCGATTGATCCAAATATGATTATGAATCCGGGTAAAATGTTTGAGGCCACTGAAAGAAAAAGAGTGGTGGTTGAACAATGATGGATAAACAGGAAAAAAAGCAAATTCAGTCAGCATTCAAAGAAAAAATGGATTACGATGAATTAATGAATTGTACCAGGTGTGGTTTCTGTTTACCAACTTGTCCAACGTATATTGAAACGGGAAGAAATGAGGTCCATTCACCTAGAGGTAGGATTGCATTAATGAAGGGGCTTGTAGATGGTGTTATTGAGCCGAGTGAAGAAGTGAAGCAATCCATTGATATGTGTCTTGGTTGTAGGGCATGTGAACCAGTTTGTCCTTCTGGTGTGAATTTTGGTAGATTGTTAGAGCAAGCTAGGGATGCGATTTATCAAAATAAAAAACAAACCGTACCTGAAAAAGTTATGAAGGGTATCTTTTTTAAAGGTATTTTTCCACATCAAAATCGAATGGTAGGGCTAACGGGATTATTGAGTTTTTATCAGAGGTCAGGTGCGCAGAAGCTAGCACAGGCAACAGGTATAATGAAGCTATTTCCTGAAAGTATGCGTACAATGGAAAAGGTGTTGCCAAAAGTTCCGAAAAAAAGTGAAATGAAGGCTCGACCACGCCACTTACAGCCACTAGTAAAGGAACGAAAGAAGAAAGTTGCCTTTTTCTCTGGTTGTTTAATGGATACAATGTTTATGCGCACAAATGATGCCACCGTAAAATTGTTACAGTATGCAGGTTGTGAAATTGTCGTTCCTGATACGCAAGCATGCTGTGGTGCTCTACATGGTCATAGTGGGGAATTGAAACAAGCAAAAGAAATGGCAAAACGTAATATTCAGGCATTTGAAGTAGCGGGTGTTGATTTTATTATTACCAATGCGGGAGGCTGTGGTGCCTTTTTAGTAGAATATGATCATCTCCTAAAGGATGATCCTGTATGGAGTGAACGTGCGAAAAGTTTTTGTGCTAAGATTAAAGATATAACAAGTATATTAATTGAATTAGATTTTCATAAACAACCGCTTGCGCTTGAGAAAAAAATTATTACCTATCAAGACTCTTGCCATCTGAAAAATGGACAAAAGACGTTTATGGAGCCTAGACAATTACTTGAGTCTATCGAAGGTGTTCGGTATGTAGAAATGAAGGATGCAAGCCGATGCTGCGGTTCAGCAGGTATCTACAATATTGTACAATCGGAAATGTCTATGCAAATTTTAGATTACAAAATGGAGCAGGTACAGAAAACAGAGGCAAAAATGATTGTTACTGCTAATCCAGGTTGTTTATTGCAGATGAAGCTTGGGATTGAGCGTGAAGGATTATCTGATGAAATGCAAGCTGTGCATATCGTTGATTTACTACTTGAAGCATATGAGAATGCGAATGCTACAAACGAATCAAGTAATCAACAATTTTTAGCTATGCAGACATAAGAACAAAAGTGCTAGCGCCAAATTAGAAACGTAATGACTGGAGCGAGCTAAAGGAGATAAAATATCTCCTAGACTACAAAAAAGGAGCTGTCACTTCAAAAAGACAGCTCCTTTTTCTAATCACGGAAATATGCGATATTCCGTGGGAAAGAGTTAGACCTTTTACTACATCTTCTTTATACTATTTTTCATCTCATAGAATATCATAGAATATTAGCATTTTCCGTCATTTCCACTTTACATGGCTTTGGATCAATCTCCTTTCCATAACGTTTGCTCCAAAGGAGATGATTCCGTCGTCATTTATCTCCTATATAACTGGCAGTACTCCACTCGCTTCAAGCAATAAAGGGAAACCATTATTGGTAAGTGGGGGGATAAACAAAACCCCCACTGAAAGAAGTCTCAATTTATAAAGAGTTTTCCGTTTGCCTGTTGACGATTAGTATTTCCATATTCATCTTCAACCTTAACTTCAATAACAGCTCCTTGTGCACGTAGGTTATTGATTGCTGTCCAAAAGCCTTGATAATGGCCATCTGATGTTTCTATCATGGGCAATTCGGTTACATTTGCAAGTCCTAAGGGTTCATTAACCAGTGGCATATGAATAAGAAAAGAAGCTTTAAGACCTGGAACACTATCAAACTCGATATGAACGGATTCTCCTGTTTCAAGAAATACGTCATCCTCCGGATTAAGGTGATTAATAGATGGAATGGTATGGTTTACGTCAACTGTAATGGTTTTCTTGACCTGATTTCCGCTTCTATCTTTTGCAATGACTTCGATTAGATTTTCACCATTGTTTACCATAACCCGTTTTGTGTAATTACCATCGTCCGAAACCGTTGCTTGTTGTCCATTAACTGTGACAACATCAAGATTACCAACGGATACTGTACCTTCAACAGTTATAACTTCTCGATTTGTTTTTTCTCCATCCTTAGGAGAATCAATTGTTAGGGAAGGTTCTTTGCTGAACGTAACAGTAACCGATTCTGATTCACCTACGGGCTGACCGTTGTATAAAGAGACGATAGTAAGCTCATTTTCTCCTTCCGTAAGCACTGTATCTATTGTAAAGGATCCGTCTTCAGCAACCTCCACTGATTCACGTTCTTCATCGTTATTCATAAGCTGTGCAATGGTTCCTGGAGAGGCGGTACCCTCGATTGTGAGCTGTTGCTCATTGGTATCGTAATCCGCTTCCGGTGATGTGATTACAGGTGTTGCAAAATCAGGAGTGTCTTTTCCATAATCAACCACAGCACGTATCATATAGTTACCTATATTATCGTTTGCTTTGAACCATTTTCCGCCAATGTAGTCCCAGCTTTTTCCCGCAGCATTTTCAATGTCACCATCTGAAACAAATCCAGGAATAAACGGATAGTCATTTGCTTGAAGGTAAACGACATAGAAATCATCCTCAACGACAATGCCATGTTGCGAAAGGTCTACTTCTGTCCATTGATTTAAATCTCGTTTTGCTTTTGCTTCAATTGGTCCCGCTAATCGATTTCCAGGAGCTCCATTTTCACCCGTGGCATCATAAATTGCGATCAAAATATCATCTCCACCAGGTACAGGGACGTGAGATGCCCAAAATTGGAGCTTTGCACCTGTTAGCATAGCGGATTCCTTTCCTTCATCTAAAGCCATTTTTACAGCAAAGCCATTGCCTTCTAAGAGCATGGCTAGATTTTTACCATAGTCTCCATTGTCATAATAAATTTCTGACGTCTCATTGCTGGAGAACGTTGTTAATTCAAAGTCTAGCTGGTTTGCCTCATTTTCCTTCACCAGTACAGACTTAGCTTCACCATCATATCCTTCTGCAAATACTTTTACTGTATAAGCACCCTCATAGGCTTGCAAAGTATAGGTACCATTTTCGCTAGATTTAACAGGTTCCGCATGCTCGTCTTCCAATAGAAAAATGGTTGCATTTTCAATTTTATTACCGTTTTTATCTGTAATTGTTCCCGAGATTTCCTGCTTAGGTAGCGGCTCTAAGGAAATTGTCGGAGAAATATCCCCATTCTCAGATAACGTCACAGTCTCTGTTACCGGGCTATATCCATAGGCATTAACGGATAGTGTGTAATCACCGGGTGGGTGATGAATGATAAATTCTCCATTTTTAGGATTGGATTTTGTTTCCCATCCAGTTTCTTCTACTCCAATGGTAGCTTCACCTACGGGTAAGAGATCTGAATCATTGGTTGCTTGTAAAGTAGATATTGGATAGGATAAATGTTCCTGCATATCCTGCATAGTCGTTTTCATCGTTCCAGATGTTTTCATGTTTTGCTTCTCGTTTTTTTGTGCACGATCGTTTGTTAGACGAACATCGTCAAGATACCATCCAGCAAATTGATTATCCTGTGACTTTAAATTAAACCCAATATAAATCTTTTCTCCTGCATAGTCAGATAAATCAATTCCTGTTTCGTGCCAGTTGTCATTCGATTCTGTAATATGATACAATTCTTCCCAATTTTCCTTGTCAGTAGAAACATATATTGTTCCTGTATCCCAGCCGAAATAGCTTAACTCGTACCATTGTTTAAAGCGCAGTTGTGTTCCGTTCTCTGGAAGAATTGGTGGCATAACCATCGTCATATCTGAATGCATTTCATATTGTCCACGAAGATTTGTGCCCAGTAATTTTCTACCAGAGGCCGCTTCTTCTGGTCCGTAGCTTGGTAGTCCCCATTCCCAGGAATTATTAGTACCAAAGGAATACCAGCCGTCTGGATAAGATTCAAAGTCTTCTGAGTAGCCATCCGTTATACCTTCCTCTATACGAACCAATTGAGGTTCACTTTCTGTTACATTTCCACTGAAATCTTCGACTCTCCACCAATAATGTAGTGACGTACCTGAAATATCTTCTAGTGGCACAACAGAAGTATACGAACCACTTTGATGGTTTCCTTCAATTATAGCAGCTGGATAGCTACGTTCTGTATTATTGTCATACTGTACATGTAGTGTAACATCATTAACACTTGTATTATCTTCCGCATGTACCGAAAAAGAAGCATTTTCATTTAAAAACACAGCTTCTCTGAGTTCTGATTCTACTGTTGGAGCTTGATCATCTTGTCCATACGTCTGAACCTGTCCTGTAATTGTGCCTATTCCTTGTTCAACAGCTTCTACTGCATCGTCTACATTTAGAATACCGTACCCATAACCATTATTTGGGGCATTTGTATACTCCTCATTCGTTTTTTCCGTAGCAGTTAGCTTTAAGATATTTTCTATCTCATCAACGGTTAAAGAAGCATCGACTTGCTTCATTAATAATATTGCAGCTGCAACATGTGGGGCGGCCATAGAAGTACCGCTAGACTCCCCATAGTCAAATGTATCCCATGATGCACCAGGTAGAGAAGAACGAATGGTAACTCCGGGAGCAGAGATATCTGGTTTTATTTCACCTCTCTCTGACGGTCCTTGAAGAGAGAACGATGCTAAATCATCATTTGCATCAGTAGCACCGACAGCAATGGATTCTGGATAATTCGCTGGTGCTGAAGCTGTACCAGGCTCTGATGGATTCAAGAACCCTGCATTTCCTACAGAGAATATAGGAACGATTCCAGCACTGCGCCATGCCTGTACCATTGGTCGAAACCAGTCATTGTTTATTGGGCTACCACCCCAAGAGTTATTTACCACATCTGGAGCTTTTTCCGGATGAGGCTCACCGTTCTCATCTGTTGGGGCTAGTATCCATTCTGCGGCTTCCAAAATATAAGAGTCATAGCCTGTTCCTTGATAGAATGCTCTGGTAGCAATCCACTTTGCACCTGGAGCGACACCGATTTTATTTTGTCCACCTTCCTCTTGACCAACCATCGTGCCCATGGTATGCGTTCCGTGGCCATCTGAATCCATTGGACGTGAGCGATCAAAAACAGCGTCATGCCAATTGAATTCATGAACTGGTTGATCGGGATCAACTTCTTGATAACCTCTGTATTGTCTGGTTAAAGCTGGATGATTACCTTCTACTCCACTATCAATATTTGCAACGACGGCACCCTCTCCAGTTATATTTCTTTCCCAAACTTCCGGTGCTTCTATTCGCTCAATATTCCATTCGGTATCCTCTGACTGGTTGTCTGTTTGTTTTACGGCGAACGTATTATCCTCTTCAATAGGAAGAAGTTGCTGTTGTTCATCCAGTATGATCGATTTTACCTGCTTAGATTTAGCGATTCTTTCCACTGATTTCTCATTTCCGGTAACAGAAAAGGCATTAACAATGAAATAGCTGTGAAATTGCTTGATGTTCCCCGATTGTTTTTGTTTTTTTAGTAAGGACTTTAGATCCTGTTGCGTTTTTTCGGCATTTTCTTGTAATGCAGACACAACGGTCCTTTGTTTGAGTTGTTTTGCCTTAGCGGTAGAAAGTTTTGCTTGTATTGCTTCTTTTTTTGCACTTTCTGCTAGCTGTACAGTATTGACCTGATCCTTAAGAATAACTAGATAACGCACATAATCAGTTTTATCAAATGTTTTTACTAGCTTACTTTGTATTACTTGACTAGCAGACTCGCGCTTATCTTGTTGGGCAAAAACATGTGATAGATATGGCGTAGCTAATGTGATAAGTAAGATACAGGTTAGCAGAACGGCAATATATTTCCTCATGGGAAATTGCTGCATTTTTTCTCCTCCTTTTTTTGGTATAAATTCCCCCTAGTTCCATTGGTAGTTGTCTCTAACTATATATGGAGAGTAGTGTAGAACTTTGTCAATATTTGTCTTAATTTTAAAAATGATAGTTTTGTAGCTATTTTTCCAAAATTTTTCGTAGTTCTTTTCTCCTGCTTCATTGTAGTGAACAGCGTGTAAACGTGAATACATTAATAATCTTAGGTCACTAACATTTACCAGGTTTTTAAACGGTTATTGATAAATAAACCATTGGTATTAGTTTCGCAATTTGATTTCATGCAATTATTTCTTTATTAATGAAAATAGGGCATCATATGTGTTTCGTTTATCCCGCATATAAATTCAAGCAATAAAGGAAACCAATATGTTTAAGTAGGGGATGGACTGCCAGTCAATGTCCGATTGGTTCAAAGGCCTTAGGTCATATCCTTGAAAGATAAGAAGTATAAAATTTGCCCATGTGGATAAATATGGGCGTGTTGAGCCACATCCAGCTCCAGCACCCAGAAACGAGGTGACTTCACGAATCTCCCTAATCTAAGTCATCATCGGCTTGCAAGCTCATCGTAATTTCTTTATCTCCGTTGACTCGCTCCAGTCCCTACGGTTCTAATCAGGCGCTTTCGCTTTTGCTCTGGAACTAACTTTCGGTGGAGGATAAAACAACACCCCTAACTCATTGAATTTTCACTTTATAAACATTTATACTCGCGTGAAAATAGACTATCTAGTAAATTAGGGCTGAATTAACCATAAAAACTACAAGTCGATCGAAGGGATCGTTCACTAGACTGAAAATAAGTAACTATTTTGCCGATATTAACCCTATACAGATAGGGGGAAACAATTGATGTTAAGAAATACCAAAAAAACTACCACACGTCAATTAGAAGGTGGACAAGCCAAGCTTCAAATAGAAGCTGGTAGTGAAGTAGAGAGACAATTTCAGATGATTGGACTTACGGAGGCCGATTTACGAATAATTCATTGTACGCAAGAATATGTCGTAGAAAATCTGGATTTTATGGTTGATAGATTTTATCAAAATCTAGAAAATGAACCTGCTTTACTACAAATTATTAATCAACATAGTTCTATAGAAAAACTAAAGCAAACTTTAAAAAGACATATCTCGGAAATGTTTACAGGGGTAATCAATGAGGAATATTTCTCCAAACGACAACGAATCGCTTTAATACATGTACATATCGGACTTGATACAAAGTGGTACATGTGTGCCTTTCAAGACCTGTTCTTGTCATTGGTGACAATAATAGAGAAGAACATTAACTCAAAAGACGAATGTTTCCTAGCAATTCGATCCATTTCAAAAATAGTAAATTTAGAGCAACAGCTGGTATTGGAAGCATATGATGCGGAAACAGAGCGGATAAAAAAACAAGCAGAGGAACAAAAGCAATTAATACGAGAAAATGTAGCACATGCATCGGAGAATCTTGCGGCCATATCGGAAGAAACAAATGCTGCGTTCCAACAACTGAGTTCACAATCAGATGAAATTGTATTAATTGCGAATGCTGGGTCAGAGCTTTCATATTTAGCAGAGAAGCGAGCGACAAATGGTAAGCAGCAAGTAAACGAACAGAAGGAAAACATGTCGACAATTCATTATTCTATACATAAGCTTGCTAGTGAGGTGAAGGCTTTAGCAGATATATCAAAAAAAATGCAAGGAATTATTGATATTGTAACGGGGATCGCTGATCAAACAAGCCTGCTTTCTCTTAATGCTTCAATTGAGGCTGCACGAGCTGGTGAGCACGGTCGTGGATTTGCAGTCGTGGCAGAAGAAGTTCGGAAACTTGCAGATGAAACAAAAAGATCAGTCACAAATGTGTCAACCCTTATCTCGAATACAGATCAACAAGTAGAAAAATTAACTGGATCATTATATAAAATTAGCGAAGAAATCGAAAATGGAAACGATACGTTTAAAGAATCGGAAACGCATTTTGCAGAGATTGTTAATACGATGAAAAAAACCAGGATTCAAAATAATAAGATTGAAAAAGAGTTTATTTCATTTGTGAACGTATTGGATGAATTAGGTAAAGCAATGGACGAAGTGGCTTCTTCAGCAGATAATCTTACGATGATTACTAGTGAAATGCAATAGCAAGGAAGGTACTGTAATAATTACTATTTTATGGTGTGACCCATTTATTATATAACCATATATTTATTTTTTATCCCGCATATAACTGGCAGTAAGTCCCCACTTCAAGCAATCAAGTGAAACCAATATGGATAAGTGTGGATCAACTGCCAGTAAATGTCCGATTGGTTCACCTAACCATCCGTGAGGATAACAAACCCCCCACGGATGGAAGTTTCACTTTATCCCGCATATAACTGGCAGTAAGTCCCCACTTCAAGCAATCAAGTGAAACCAATATGGATAAGTGTGGATCAACTGCCAGTAAATGTCCGATTGGTTCGGGCCTAAATGGAAGTAGGTCACAAAGGCGTTGCCACAGGATGTGGCGAATGAAGCCTTTGTACGTATATGTTTTAAAAACAGATGGAAGCTTCACTTGATTTGATTACAGAAGTACGAATATCTATAGTTAAATGAATGCTTACACAACTTTAGGAAGCTATAAAGATGATGGGGGAGAAAAATATCTCCTTGCATTTTTATATAAGTATTGATAATATTTAAGCAATAATCCTTAAGGAAAGTGGAAGGATTTTGGTAGGAACTTGGCGGTGGTTTATAGGAACCAATAAATGCCCCTATAATAATAAAAAGTTACTACCGTAATAAGGAAAATATAATATAGTAGTTATTTCCTTCGGGGTCGGGTGAAATTCCCAATCGGCGGTGATGAAGTTATTTACTTCTTAGTCCGTGACCCGTGCGGCATAATGCCAAACGGTGGATCTGGTGTGACTCCAGAGCCGACAGTTAAAGTCTGGATGGGAGAAGGAATTTTTGACGCAGCATGTTAGCAAATAGGATACGTATGCTATTTGCCAACGTTTTTTTGCCATTCATATTTTCAATGGCTTATTTACGTATACATGTGGTGACGAAATTCTGTCCTCAAAGCCTCTGAAGCGAAATTCAGAGGCTTTTTTCGTAGTCTAGTAAATTTGTCCATATGGATAAATTTGGGCGTGTTGAACCGCGTCCAGCTCCAGCGCCAAGAAACGATGCGACTTCACGAATCGCCCTGCGATAAGTCATCATCGGTTCGCAAGCACAACGTGATTCCTTTATCTCCGTTGACTGGCTCTAGTCGCTACGTTTCTAATCGTGCGCTTGCGCTTTTGTTCTACTGGTTGGAAAGATAAAACCAGTATAAGTTCGATCTAGTACGCTTCAATTTTAGGAAAAAGGAGTGAAATTTATGTTTACTGGAATTATTGAAGAGAAAGGTGTCATTCGCTCCATAAAGCAACCATCTAAACAGGCAATCTTTTTAACAATTACTGCCAAAAAGGTGATCATGGATATGCACGTTGGTGATAGTGTTGCTGTTAATGGGACTTGTCTAACAGTTGCTGCATTTGATGATATTGGCTTCTCTGCTGAGGTGATGCCAGAGACAATGAAAGCTACCTCTCTAAAGGAACTGACGAAAGGGTCTGAAGTGAACCTAGAGAGGGCGATGGGAGTTAACAGTCGATTTGGTGGACATTTTGTTTCTGGCCATGTTGACGGTACTGGAACGATTATTCAGAAATATCAAAAGGAGAATGCCATTTATTATGACATTGAAGTGGATAAGGAACTAGAAAGATATTTACTAAAAAAGGGTTCGATTGCAGTCGATGGTGTAAGCTTAACACTATTTCAAGTTCGTGGGAATGTCTTTACGATATCATTAATTCCTCATACAGCTTCCGTGACTATTTTAGGAGATAAAGGCAAGGGGAGCTTGGTGAATATAGAGTGTGATATGCTCGTGAAACATGTAGAGCAATTGCTTTCCCATTCTACTGATTCAAGGAAGCTTGATCATAATTTTCTTAAACAAAAAGGTATTATCTAGGAGGTGCCATAAATGAACACAATTGAAGAGGCTATCGATCAATTAAAGACAGGGAGACCTATCATCGTTGTGGATGATGAACAGAGAGAAAATGAAGGAGATTTAGTAGCACTATCTGAACTGATCACTCCTGATACGATAAACTTTATGATCACCCACGGTAAAGGCCTGGTTTGTACATCGATTGAGTCAGAAGTAGCAGAGCGAGTTGGACTTTCTTTAATGACATCAAACAATAACGATCCGCTATCAACAGCCTTTACAGTCAGTGTAGATTATAAGGATACAACTACTGGGATAAGCGCACATGAACGCTCAACGACAATTCGTGCCTTAGTTAATAAATTTGCAATGAAAGAGGATTTTAAACAGCCAGGTCACGTATTTCCTTTAATTGCTAAGGGTGGAGGTGTTTTAACACGTCCTGGACATACAGAAGCTTCCGTGGATTTAGCAAAACTTTGTGGAGCAGCCCCATCAGGAGTTATCTGTGAAATAATTAAAGAAAACGGCATGATGGCGAGAGTGCCAGATTTAGAAAGAATGGCTGCCAAGTTTAACTTATGTATGATTTCTATTGAAGATTTAATCAATTATCGATTAATGATAGAAGAGGAGTGTAAGCAAAATGGGACATATATTGGAAGGTAATCTTGTAGGAACCGATTTAAGAATCGGTATTGTTGTAAGTAGGTTTAATGACTTTATTACTAGTAAACTTCTCGAGGGGGCTGAGGATGCCTTAATTAGACATGGTGTAGCAAAGGAAAATATTACGATTGTTTGGGTTCCTGGAGCATACGAGCTTCCATTAATTGCTAAGAAAATGGCTCTGAAAGCAGACTATGATGCCATTATTACTTTAGGAACAGTTATTCGAGGCTCGACACCTCATTTTGATTATGTTTGTAATGAAGCAGCAAAGGGGATATCTCAAGCATCCTTACAATCCGAGAAGCCAGTTATTTTTGGTGTCTTAACAACGGAGTCCATTGAGCAGGCAATTGAACGTGCTGGTACAAAAGCAGGTAATAAAGGAGCGGAAGCAGCGTTATCAGCTATAGAAATGGCAAATTTACTTCGATCATTATAAAACGATATATCAAAGCAAGTAAGCAACTTCTCAGAAATAGTTAGAGGAGTTGCTTTGCTTATTTTGCTATTTCTCTTTCTTACTTTATTCCACATAACTGGCAGTAAGCCCCCACCTCAAGGAATAAAGTGAAAGCAATATGGATAAGAAGGTGTTCAACTGCCAGTAAATGTCCGATTGGTTCACCTAACAATCAGTGGTGGATAAACAAAACCACCAACTGATTGAAGTTTCACTTTATCTAAAATAATATCCTTCTAACGTTGGAAAAATCCATAGGGATAGGATAAACTTGTCCGTAGAGGATTTTTTTAATTTATCCCGCATATAACTGGCAGTAAGATCCGCACTTTAAGCAATAAAGTGAACCCAATATGGGTAAGTGTGAACAACTGCCAGTAAATGTCCGATCGGTTTAAGGGCCTTTAGGTCATACCCTTGTGGTACTAACCATCCGTGGGGAAAAACAAAACCCCCCACGGATGGAAGTTTCACTTTATATATAAAAAATATGAATGATAAAAGATCTTGTGTTCACAGATATGGGGGAGATTATTATTAAGCTATTATTAGGACAATTAGTTATCATTGCTGTTGTATGGACGGGAATGGCTTTTTTCTTTTCAGAGATGGCTGAGCCAAGTAAAGTTATTTTCTACCTTGTAACTTCTTGGATGCTATTGTTAATTGCTATTATTATTAAAACATGGTTAAAGAATCGAAAGAGTTGAAGGATGATCGAGAATGCTAACCGTTGAAAATATAACGAAATCATTTGGTGATAAAATATTATTTCAATCTGTTTCCTGTATCATTGCTGCGCATGAACGAATAGGGTTAATTGGAGTAAATGGTACCGGGAAGTCTACATTCCTTAAAACAATCGCAAAACTTGAGTCACCAGAACAGGGTACGATTCAGCACGCAAAAGATTATCAAATTGAATACTTAGCCCAAGATCCAGATTTAGATGGGGATTTGACAGTGATGGAGCAGATTTATTATGGTAATTCGTTAATTATGCGTGTGATGCGCGATTATGAGCGAGCATTGCTGGATTTACAACGTGATCCAACAAGTGAAAAAGCGCAATCAAATTTGCTTGTGATGCAGCAGAAGATGGATGAGGCAAATGCGTGGAAAGCAAATACAGCAGCCAAAACGGTCCTAACGAAGCTAGGCATTACAGAATTTAATAGAAAAATAAATGCGTTATCTGGGGGACAAAAAAAGCGAGTGGCCATTGCCAAAGCCTTAATTCAGCCTGCTGATCTCCTCATTTTAGATGAGCCGACGAACCATTTGGATAATGAGACGATTGATTGGCTTGAGAGGTATTTACAATCATATCGTGGCTCCCTATTAGTAGTTACACACGATCGATACTTTTTAAATCGTGTGACGAATCGAATTTTCGAATTAGACAAAGGAAAGCTTTATTCGTATGAAGGGAATTATGAGATTTTTTTAGAAAAAAAGGCAGAGCGTGAAGCGCTGGAGAGAAGTAATGAGATGAAGCATAAAAATACGCTACGCAGGGAGTTAGCGTGGTTAAAGCGT
Organism: uncultured Virgibacillus sp.; assembly: GCF_947495635.1. NCBI lineage: Bacteria > Bacillati > Bacillota > Bacilli > Caryophanales > Bacillaceae > Virgibacillus > uncultured Virgibacillus sp. The sequence continues at coordinate 14,371 of NZ_CANMAB010000099.1, forward strand.
GGAGCTAAAGCTCGTTCGACAAAGCAAAAAGCAAGAATTGATCGTGTTCATGAGATGAAGGAAAAAACATTTGACACGAATGAGCAAGCCATTGATGTACCCGTAGGATCTGTCCGATTAGGGAAAAAAGTAATAGAGCTGAAGGAAGTAGATAAGTCCTTTGCCAATAAACAAATCGTAACCAAATTGAATCAATTAATTGTTCCTGGAGACAGATTAGGTATTGTAGGTCCAAATGGGTCTGGGAAAACGACGTTGCTCGACTTAATGGCACAGCGTATTACACCAGATAATGGAGAAGTTATTATTGGTGAAACAGTGAAAATCGGCTATTATACACAGGGTGATGAAGAGCTTAACGGTGAAATGAGAATCATTGATTATATAAAAGAAGTAGCTGAAGTTATCCACACAAAAGACGGGGCGATTATTACAGCTGAGCAAATGCTCGAACATTTTTTATTTTCTCGAACACAACAGTGGACGTATATTCGGAAGCTATCAGGTGGAGAAAAACGTCGTCTCTATTTATTGAAAATATTAATGGAAGAACCAAATGTTTTATTTTTAGATGAGCCTACCAATGATTTAGATACGCAAACATTAAGTGTATTAGAAGAGTATCTCGATCAATTTCCTGGCGTCGTTATAACAGTTTCACATGATCGATACTTTTTAGATCGAGTGATTGACCGTTTATTAGTTTTTACGGAAAATAATCGTATAATACCTTACTATGGAAACTACACGGACTATCTAGAGAAACAGAAGGAAATACCGATGACCCAAAAGCCTGTTGAAAAAACAGAAAAAGTAAAGCCGAAGAAACAGAGGAAAAAACTTTCCTATAATGAGCAAAAAGAATGGAATGAAATTGAAGATGTTATTACAGCATTGGAAGAAGAACTGGAAAAGATCCAGGATAACATTGTAAATGCTGGAAGTGATTCAGAAAGAGTCCAAGTATTATTTAACGAACAGCAAGAGATAGAAGCCAAATTAGAGGCAAAGATGGAACGTTGGGAAGAGTTATCATTATTAATTGGTGAATAGAACCTACCTGCAATGAGGTGCATCCCTAAAGTTAGACCAAATATCTAATTGCTAGGGGTGTTTTTTGTTGTCTAGGAAAATTCACTATCGTTGCATTAAACAAAAACAAAAATGTCAAGTATTAATTAATTTCAAATAAATGTAATTAAAGGGAATTT